>NZ_JBISBW010000001.1:0-152132 GCF_044392165.1 Cellulomonas sp. P22 | reverse complement strand
CCCCGGGTTGGGGGGGAGGTGTTTTGGGGTTGGCCCCTGTCTGTTTCCCCCCCCCCCCCCCCCCCGGTCCGGTCGGGTCAGAGCCCGCCGTGGAAGGTCCGCGAGAGCACGTCGAGCTGCTGCTCGCGCGTCAGGCGGACGAAGTTCACGGCGTAGCCCGAGACCCGGATGGTGAGCTGCGGGTAGTTCTCGGGGTGCTCCATGGCGTCCTCGAGCGTCTCGCGGTTCAGCACGTTGATGTTGACGTGGTAGCCGGAGGAGACGTTGTAGCCGTCGAGCAGACCCACCAGGTTGGCGATCTGCTCGTCGCGGGTGCGGCCGAGGCCCGAGGGCACGACCGTCGAGGTGAGCGAGATGCCGTCCATGGACTCCGAGTACGGCAGCTTCGCGACGGACAGCGCCGAGGCGAGCATGCCGTGGGTGTCGCGGCCGTTCATGGGGTTGGCGCCCGGTGCGAACGGCTCGCCCTGGCGACGGCCGTCGGGGGTGTTGCCCGTGGCCTTGCCGTAGACGACGTTCGACGTGATCGTCAGCACCGACTGGGTGTGGAGCGAGTCGCGGTAGGTCTTCTGCGCGCGGATCTTCTCCATGAAGGAGCGCACGATCGCCACGGCGATCTCGTCGGCCCGGTCGTCGTCGTTGCCGAAGGTCGGGAAGTCGCCCTCGGTGACGTAGTCGGTCACGAGGCCGGTCTCGTCGCGGACGACGCGGACGGTGGCGTACTTGATGGCCGAGAGCGAGTCGGCGACGACCGAGAGGCCGGCGATGCCGCAGGCCATGGTGCGCAGGATCTCGCGGTCGTGCAGGGCCATCTCGATGCGCTCGTAGGCGTACTTGTCGTGCATGAAGTGCACGCAGTTGAGCGCGTCGACGTAGGTCTCGGCGAGCCAGTCGAGCAGCTTGTCGAACTTCGTGCTGACGTCGTCGAAGTCGAGCACGTCACCCTGGACGGGGGCGCTGACCGGGGCGATCTGCTTGCCGCTGACCTCGTCGCGACCACCGTTGATGGCATAGAGCAGCGACTTGGCGAGGTTGACGCGGGCGCCGAAGAACTGCATCTGCTTGCCGACGCGCATGGCCGAGACGCAGCACGCGATGGCCGCGTCGTCGCCCCAGGACTGGCGGATGAGCTCGTCGGACTCGTACTGGATCGCGGAGGTGTCGATCGAGACCTGCGCGCAGAACTTCTTGAAGCCCTCGGGCAGGCGGTTGCTCCACAGCACGGTCAGGTTCGGCTCGGGAGCCGGGCCCAGGTTGTAGAGCGTCTGCAGGAACCGGAAGGAGCTCTTGGTGACGAGCGGGCGCCCGTCCTCGCCGATGCCACCGATCGACTCGGTGACCCAGGTGGGGTCGCCCGAGAACAGGGCGTCGTACTCGGGGGTGCGCAGGAACCGCACGATGCGCAGCTTGATGACGAGGTCGTCGATGAGCTCCTGCGCCTCGTCCTCGGTGATCAGGCCCTCGGCCAGGTCACGCTGGAGGTAGACGTCGAGGAAGGTCGAGGTGCGACCCAGCGACATCGCTGCGCCGTTCTGCTCCTTGACCGCCGCGAGGTAGGCGAAGTACAGCCACTGGACGGCCTCGCGGGCGTTGGCCGCGGGGCGCGAGATGTCGAAGCCGTACGAGGCGGCCATCGCCTTGAGCTCCTGGAGGGCGCGGATCTGCTCCGCGTTCTCCTCGCGGTCGCGGATGACGTCCTCGACCGAACGCTCCATGTCGAGCTCGGCGCGCTCGATCTTCTTGGCCTGGATCAGGGCGTCGATCCCGTACAGGGCGACGCGGCGGTAGTCGCCGATGATGCGGCCGCGGCCGTACGCGTCGGGCAGGCCCGTGATGATGTGCGACGAGCGCGCAGCACGGACGTTGGGCGGGTACACGTCGAAGACACCCTGGTTGTGGGTCTTGCGGTACTCCGTGAAGATCTTCTTGACGGTCTCGTCGGGCTCGTAGCCGTACGTCGTGAGGGCGCCCTCGACCATGCGCCAGCCGCCGTTGGGGATGATCGCGCGCTTGAGCGGCGCGTCCGTCTGCAGGCCGACGATCAGCTCGTTGGGCTGGTCGATGTAGCCGGGGGCGTGCGAGGTGATCGTCGAGGGCGTCTTCGCGTCGACGTCGTAGATCCCGCGCTCGCGCTCCTCGGGGAACATCTCGGTGAGCTTGGTCCACACACCGGTGGTGCGTGCGGTGGGACCGGCGAGGAACGAGGCGTCACCCGTGTAGGGCGTGTAGTTGCGCTGGATGAAGTCACGAACGTCGATGCCGTCGTTCCAGGGTCCGGCGACGAAGGTGCGCCAGGCGGACGCTGTGGCGTCGGTGGCCGGCTGCGGGGCTGCTGTGGTGGACATCCTGTGCTCCTCGGTGAGGTCTGGTAACCACGACGCTACGGATCAAGTCATGGGATGTCTTGGGACCTTGGACCTCCCCCGTGATCTCGGTGTGTGAGCCTGGTCACTTTAGCACCGCCAACCGGGGCAGAACGGGTCGAAATGCCCGCAGTGCACCGGTCCGGGAGGGTCGTCAGCCGGCGCCCCCGAGCGCCGTCAGCACGTCGCGGGCGACGTCTGCCGCCCGGAGCCGGAGGGATGTCACGAGCTGCTCGCGCGAGGCGTGGTCGAGGAACGTCGACGGCACCCCGACGCACTGCACGGGCACGCGCAGGCCGGCCTCCTGCGCACGCTGCGCGAGCGCGGCACCGATCCCGCCGTCCACCACCCCGTCCTCGAGGGTCACGACGTGGTCGTGCTCGCCCACGAGCTTGGTGAGGGCGGCGGGCACGGGCAGCACCCAGCGCGGGTCCACGACGTCGACCCGCAGCCCGTGCGCGGCGAGCAGCTCAGCGGTCTCGAGCGCGGTCGCGGACATGGTGCCGACGCTCACGACCAGCACCGAGCGCGTCGCTCCGGCGGGGTCGTGACGGGCGAGCACGTCGATGCCGTCGACCTCGTCGACCGCCGGCACCGGGTCGCCCATCGCACCCTTGGGGTAGCGCACCACGCTCGGCGCATCGTCGATGTCGACGGCCGCACGCAGCGCCGCACGCAGCGTCGGCTCGTCCCGGGGCGCCGCCAGGTGCAGGCCCGGCACGATGCGCAGCATCGCCAGGTCCCACATGCCGTTGTGGCTCGCGCCGTCGTCACCGGTCAGGCCGGCGCGGTCCAGGACGAACGTCACCCCCGCACGGTGCAGCGCCACATCCATGAGGACCTGGTCGAAGGCCCGGTTGAGGAACGTCGCGTACAGCGCGACGACGGGGTGCAGCCCACCGAAGGCCATGCCCGCGGCCGACGTGGCGGCGTGCTGCTCGGCGATGCCCACGTCGAACGTGCGCTCGGGGAACTCCTTGGCGAACGGTGCCAGGCCCACCGGGGCGAGCATCGCGGCCGTGATCGCCACGACGTCCGGGCGCCGCCGGCCGATGCGGACGATCTCGTCAGCGAACACGCTCGTCCAGCCGAACCGCGAGGGCGCGACCGGCAGCCCCGTCTCGGGGTGGATCTGCCCGACGGCGTGGAACCGGTCGGCCACGTCCTGCTCGGCCGGGGAGTACCCACGGCCCTTCTCGGTGATGACGTGCACCAGCACCGGACCGCCGAAGGCCTTCGCCCGGGCCAGCGCCCGCTCGACCGCCGGCGCGTCGTGCCCGTCCACCGGACCCACGTACTTCAGCCCCAGGTCCTCGAACATCCCCTGCGGGGCGACGACGTCCTTGATGCCCTTCTTCAGGCCGTGCAGCGCCTCGTACGCGACCCGTCCGGGCGGGCCCGACCTGCGCAGCGTGCGCTTGCCCCAGCTCAGCACGTTCTCGTAGCCCTGGGTCGTGCGCAGCGTGTCGAGGTGGAACGCGAGCCCACCGATCGTCGGCGCGTACGAGCGGCCGTTGTCGTTGACCACGATGACCAGGCGGCGGTCCGGCGCGGC
Organism: Cellulomonas sp. P22; assembly: GCF_044392165.1. NCBI lineage: Bacteria > Bacillati > Actinomycetota > Actinomycetes > Micrococcales > Cellulomonadaceae > Cellulomonas > Cellulomonas sp. P22. The sequence goes on along the minus strand of NZ_JBISBW010000001.1, from coordinate 148,214 downwards.
CGCGATGTTGTTCAGCGCCTCCCAGGCCATCCCGCCGGTCAGGGCCCCGTCGCCGATCACCGCGACCACGTGGCGGTCGCGGCGGCCCTGCACCTCGTTCGCCTTGGCGATGCCGTCCGCCCAGCTCAGTGCCGTCGAGGCGTGAGAGTTCTCGACCACGTCGTGCTCCGACTCGGCACGGCTCGGGTACCCCGACATCCCCCCGCGCTTGCGCAGGTCGGAGAAGTTCTGGCGACCGGTCAGCAGCTTGTGGACGTACGCCTGGTGCCCTGTGTCGAACACGACCGTGTCGCGCGGCGACTCGAAGACCCGGTGGATCGCGATCGTCAGCTCGACGACGCCGAGGTTCGGCCCCAGGTGCCCACCGGTGCGCGACACCGACTGCACGAGGAACTCACGGATCTCAGCGGCGAGGACACCCACCTGGCGGTGGGTGAGCCGTCGTACGTCCGCAGGCGTCTTGATGCGAGCGAGCAGACCCACGCGACACCGTCCTCCTCCACGTCTGCGCGCAGCACGGCTGCCGCACGTCGGCCCCCACTCTAGGCGCCCGACGTTGAGCGCGCCCTCAGGTCCAAGCAGCCCGGCCGCCCCACCGGGACCGCCCCGACGTGACGCGCGTCGCCCGTAGGATGAGCGGGAAAGGGGTAAACATGCGCTTCCTGCCAGGTCAGAGTGCCACCTACGACCTCACGTACGGGGACGTGTTCCTCGTCCCGTCCCGATCAGACGTCACCTCCCGCTTCGACGTCGACCTCACCGCGGTCGACGGCACGGGCACCACGATCCCCGTGGTCGTCGCCAACATGACAGCCGTCGCGGGCCGCCGGATGGCCGAGACCGTCGCCCGGCGCGGCGGCATCACAGTCCTCCCCCAGGACGTGCCCACCGACGTCGTCGCCGACGTGGTCGCCTCCGTCAAGGCGCGGCACCCCGTGATCGAGAGCGCCGTCGTCGTCTCGCCGCACGACACCGTGCACACCGCGATGACGCTGATCGGCAAGCGTGCCCACGGCGCCGCGGTCGTCGTCGAGGGCAACCGCCCCGTGGGCGTGGTGACCGAGGCCGACTGCTCCGGGGTCGACCGCTTCACCCAGGTCGGCGCCGTCATGACCAGCGACCCCACCGTCGTCCCCCTCGACGTCATCACCGGCTCGGGCCCCCGCAGCCTCGAAGCCGCCTTCGAGACCCTGCACCGCTCGCGCCGCAAGTTCTCCCCCGTCGTGCGCGGCGACGAGCTCGTCGGCGTCATCACCCAGGTCGGCGCCCTGCGCTCGTCCATCTACACCCCCGCGGTGGACGCTGACGGACGGCTGCGCGTCGCCGCCGCCGTCGGCATCAACGGCGACGTCCGCGCCAAGGCCGCCGAGCTCCTCGCCGCCGGTGTCGACGTCCTCGTCGTCGACACCGCCCATGGGCACCAGCGCAAGATGCTCGACGCGCTCGCGGCCGTCCGCTCCCTCGACCCGCAGGTCCCCGTCGTCGCCGGCAACGTCGTCACCGCCGAGGGCACCCGCGACCTCATCGAGGCCGGGGCCGACATCGTCAAGGTCGGCGTCGGACCCGGCGCCATGTGCACCACGCGCATGATGACGGCCGTCGGACGCCCCCAGTTCTCCGCCGTCCTCGAGTGCGCCGCCGAGGCCCGCCGCCTCGGCCGCCACGTCTGGGCCGACGGAGGCATCCGCCACCCGCGCGACGTCGCCCTCGCGCTCGCGGCCGGCGCGTCGCAGGTCATGGTCGGCTCGTGGTTCGCCGGCACGTACGAGTCCCCTGGCGACCTGCACGCCGACGGCACCGGACGCCTCTACAAGGAGAGCTTCGGGATGGCCTCGGCGCGGGCCGTCGCCGCCCGGACGCTCGGCGGGACGGCGTTCGACCGCGCCCGCAAGGGGCTCTACGAGGAGGGCATCTCGTCCTCGCGGATGTACCTGGATCCCGAGCGACCCGGCGTCGAGGACCTCATCGACCGCATCACCGCCGGGGTCCGCTCAGCCTGCACCTACGTCGGGGCGACCTCGCTCGACGAGCTCGCCGAACGCGCCGTGGTCGGCATCCAGTCGGCAGCGGGCTACGACGAGGGACGGCCGCTGCCCGACGGGTGGTGAGCCGCCCGCGCGGGCCGCGCCGCGTCGGGACGGGCGCCTAGGGTGGCAGGCATGACGTCGACGCATGCCTGCCATCCGCCCGTCCTCGAGCAGGACGACGTGCGTCTGCGCGATCTCACCGCTGGCGACTTGCCCCGCGTCGCTGATCTGCTCGACCCCGCACGCCCGTGGCACGCCACCAACGGCCCGTACTTCGCCCCGATGACGCGCCAGGACGTGGACGCCTACGTCGCCCGGCTCACGGCAGACGTCGCGACCGACCCGGCCGACCGCGCCCTGCCCCGCCGTCACCTCGCCGTGGTCGACGCGGCGACCGACCTCGTGCTGGGCCAGGTCACCTGGTACTGGGAGTCCGCCGAGACGGACTGGCGCCGGCTTGGCCTGGTCCTCTGGGACGAGACCTGCTGGGGACGCGGCGTCGGGACCACGGCACTGACCCTGTGGACCGACCACCTGTTCGCCACGACCGACGCGCTGCGCCTGGACCTCGCGACCTACTCCGGCAACCCCGGCATGATCCGCGCTGCGCTCAAGGCCGGTTACGTCGAGGAGGGCCGGATGCGCCGGGCCCGCCGCTGGGCCGGGGGCGTGCACGACGCCGTCGTGCTCGGCGTCCTTCGCGATGAGTGGGACGCGCTGCGCTCGCGGGCGTCCGCATGAGCGCCGGGTCCGCCCCGCTCGCCCGTGATCAGCTCACGGCCTTGTGCCGCACCGGCGGCGACCGCTGGTCGCAGGCAGGGGTGCGCGCCCTGCTGCAGACTCCGGCGGTGGGTCGCCCCGCGGCCGTGCTGGTGCTGTTCGGCGTGCTGGACCGGGTGCCGGCACACGAGCCCGCCCCGACGGTGGGCAGCGACCTGGACGTGCTGCTGACCCGGCGCAGCTCGACGCTGGGTCACCACCCAGGGCAGATCTCGTTCCCCGGTGGGCGCCTCGACCCCGGCGACGACGGTCCGGCCGCCGGAGCGCTGCGGGAGGCGCGTGAGGAGACCGGGCTCGACCCCTCGGGCGTCGACGTGCTCGGCACGCTCCCCGAGCTTCCGGTGGTCGCGAGCAACCACCTCGTCACGCCGGTCGTGGGCTGGTGGACGCGACCTTCACCGGTCGTCGCGGTCGACCACGCCGAGACCGCCGAGGTGTTCCGGGTCCCGGTCGCGGACCTGCTGTCACCGGAGAACCGCCGCACCGCCACCCTCACCCGTGGTGCGCGCACCTACCGCTCCCCCGCGTTCCTGGCGGGTGAGCATGTGGTGTGGGGCTTCACCGCCCTGGTGCTCGACGCGATGTTCGACGCGCTGGGCTGGGACGTCGCGTGGGACGCCGGCCACACGATCGCCGTCCCCGCCTGACCACGACCGAACGGCCGGTGCCGAGCACCCACTGACGCACGAGAGGAGACCCCGTGGCCGTCCGACCCGCCGCCGAGCTCGACGTCACGCCCGCGCTGGCGGCCCGGCTCGTCGCCGAGCAGCACCCCGACCTGGCCGACCTGCCGGTGCGGCTCGTGACGAGCGGCTGGGACAACGCCGTGCTGCGGCTCGGCGAGGACCTGGCGGTGCGGATGCCCCGGCGCGAGGCCGCGGCGCGGCTGGTGCTGCACGAGCAGCGCTGGCTGCCCGAGATCGGTCCCCTGCTCGGTGTCGCCTGCCCGGTCCCGGTGCGCACCGGGGTGCCGTCGCCCGAGTTCCCGTGGGCGTGGAGCATCGTGCCCTGGTTCGTGGGCAGCACCGTGGCCACAATCGAACCCGGCGAGCGGTCGGAGCTGGCGGCTCCGCTCGCGGACGTGCTCGCGCGGCTGCACCGACCCGCTCCCGCCGACGCGCCGTGGAACCCGGTGCGCGGGGTCGACATACGGACGCGCGACGCCGCCGTGCGCGAGCGCCTCGCGAGCGGCTCGGTGCCCGAGGCCTCCCGTGTCGCACGGCTGTGGGACGAGCTGCTCGACACGCCCCGGTGGCAGGGCGTCCCCGTGTGGGTGCACGGCGACCCGCACGCGGCGAACCTGCTCGTGAGCGCCGGACGCCTCTCGGCGGTCCTCGACTTCGGCGACCTGACCGCGGGTGATCCCGCGACAGACCTCGCGACCGCGTGGATGACGTTCGACGCGGCGGGACGCCAGGTCTTCCGCGACCGCACCGACGCGTGGGGCGGCACCGACGAGGCCCTGTGGCGCAGGGCCCGCGCCTGGGCGCTCGTGATGGGCACCGCGATGGTCGCGCACTCCGACGACGATCCCGACCTCGCCCGCATGGGTGCGCACGCGCTCGACCAGGTGCTGCGCGGCTGACCGCGTGGCGGACCACGCTGCGGATCACCTCCGCACCCGCCCGCGACGTGGACCTCCGGGCACGCCTGTGCCTCGGGCCGCCGTTGCCGTCTTTTGTGCTCTCGGGGTGACGCTCCCCCGGATGCGCGTGTGAACCGGTACGAAGAGCGTGTGGGCCTGTTATCTGCACTGTTGACGATCGGGGATCGTGCTAGACCTAGCCCGTGGACCTGCACCAAGACCTCGACGGACAGCTGCACGGGCACGCACTGCGGGCCGCCGAGGGCCGCTCCCCCGCACGGGCGCGCCAGCTCGTGTGGGTCGCCGGAGAGCTGTCGCGGTTCGCCGCTGGCCGCGCTCCCCTCCCCACGGTCCCCGAGCTGCTCGGCACCGACCTCGCCCTGCAATACCTCGAGCTCGCCAGCGCGGGGGCCCTGCGATCGCGATCGGCCGCCACCCAGCCGTCCACCCAGCCGTCCACCCCGGCGAGCAACCGCGTCCGACGCGCCTGCCTCCCCCTGCTGGCCCGGGCCGCCGGGCTCCCCGAGCCCGAGCTCGACCGGCTGCCGCTCCCTCCGCTCGCGACCCGGGTGAGCGCGGCGAGCACCCGGCGCGCGGGTGCCGAGCTCACCACCGAGTCGCGCCGCGGTCGATCGTTGCCGACGTGGGTGCGGCACGCCCTCGTCGTCGAGCTCATCGCCGACACCGGAATGCGGGTCGGCGAGCTCGCCGCCCTCCAGGTGGACGACGTCGACATCGCGGCCAGGACCGTCACCTACGTGCCCCGACCGCCCGCCGCCCGTGGGCCGCAGCCCGAGCGCACCGTCCCGCTGTCGCCGGCCACTGTGCGCGCCGTGCAGGCGTGGCTGCCGGTCAGGGAACGGCTCACCGAGCTGGCTCCGCGCACGTCGACGCTGCTGGTCTCGGTGCACGGCAACCACGACGGGCAGGGCGTGCGCCGCCCGCCCGGGCTCGCCCTGCAGCCGCGGGGGCTCGCACGCGCCCACCGGCGAGCCGTCGCCACGCTCAACGCCCGGCAGCACCCCGCGGCGGAGCTGGTGCCCGCCACACTCGGCCTGCTGCGACCAGCGGAACCGGCCGGCACGAGCACCCAGTTCGGCTTTTAGTGTTGGTGGCGGTGCAAGGTTCTGAGGCTTCCTCGGAGCCATTCGTCTTGGTCAGCGGCGGAGGGGCCGTTCGCGTTGCTTAGGCCTTCGCAGGAGGGTTCTGTAGCCACAGCTGACGCGCGTCAGGATGCTCCCGGCGCAGGCCAGGCGGGAGTCGTGCGGCGGATGTTGATGTCGTTCGCGAGTGCCGCAACCAGCGGGGTCTTGGTAGCGCGGGCGGTCTTGGCGAGAACTGGCTGCGGGCTGGCGATGAGGTCGTGCGTGCGACCGTCGACCAAGGTGATCCGCAGACCTGTGACCGGCCAGCCGCGCAGGTTGCGGACGTCGTCGGCCTGCCGGATGTCAGCTATCTGCGCCCAGGGCAGCTCGAGGACCTTCGCGAGGCCGTGGTTCTTACGTGGGGCCCATAGCTCGATGCCGGCGGGCCCGTACGCGATGGTGACGCCAACTCCCACGACTTGCCGATGGCCGGCGGAGCGCATGGCTTCTGCTTGCCCCTGGGTTGTGACGGCGCTGGCGACGCCCCAGCCCGGGTGGGTGCTTTCCAACTGCTTCATTCGTCGGCGGACGCGTCGCTCGGTGGTGACGATCACGATGGTGACCAACGCGGCGGTGAAGGCGAGCGCGATGCTGACGATGAGTACGCCGGTCCAGCCGAGCAGGCTGATGAGGTACGCCATGAAGCCGACGAACATGACGAGCCAGGCCAGCATGAGGATCTTCGCGGAGTGGCGTGTGCGCACCGTCGCAACATAGACCGACGCCGGGTGTGGCGTAGTCGATTCGTGGAGGCATTGCCGGTCCCCGTGGGGTCTGGCGTCGTCTACCGGCTCGAGTCCGCGATCAGCAACGGGTTCTGGATCCGCGCCCGGTCAGCCCTGGGAGTCCGCTGCCGCAGCGGCTGGCCGGCCGCAGGTCAGATTGAGGCCGGTACATCCGCACCATGTCCCCACAGTAGAAACCGAACTGGACGAGCACCCCCGGCCCTGACACCGCAGGGCACGTCGCCCTGTGCCGGCGCACCAGCCCGGGCACGACGACACCGGTGGACCGTCAAGACGGTCCACCGGCGTCGGGCGCCCAGCGTCAGCTCGTGACGAGCGAACGCAGCACGTACTGCAGGATGCCGCCGTTGCGGTAGTAGTCCGCCTCGCCGGGGGTGTCGATGCGCAGCACGGCGTCGAACGTGACGACCGACCCGTCGGGCTTCGTCGCCGTCACCGCGAGCGTGCGGGGCGTCGTGCCGTCGTTGAGCTCGGTGACCCCCGCGACGTCGAACGTCTCGGTGCCGTCGAGCCCGAGCGACTCGGCCGACTCCCCCTCGGGGAACTGCAGGGGCAGGACACCCATGCCGATGAGGTTCGAGCGGTGGATCCGCTCGAAGCTCTCGGTGATCACGGCCTTGACGCCCAGCAGCGCGGTCCCCTTGGCGGCCCAGTCGCGCGACGAGCCCGAGCCGTACTCCTTGCCGCCCAGGATGACGAGCGGCACGCCTGCTGCGGCGTAGGACTGCGCGGCGTCGTAGATGGTCGTCTGCTCGCCGGTGAGGTGGTCGACCGTGAAGCCGCCCTCGACCCCCGGCACGAGCTGGTTGCGCAGCCGGATGTTCGCGAACGTGCCGCGGATCATGACCTCGTGGTTCCCGCGGCGCGAGCCGTAGGAGTTGAAGTCACGACGGTCGATGCCGTGCTCGGCGAGGTAGGCGCCCGCGGGGCTGTCGGGCTTGATCGACCCGGCGGGGCTGATGTGGTCGGTCGTGACCGAGTCGCCCAGCTTGGCGAGGACGCGCGCACCCGTGACGTCCTGCACCGGCGTCGGGGTGCGGGACATGCCCTCGAAGTACGGGGGCTTGCGCACGTAGGTCGAGTCGGCGTCCCACTCGAACGTGTCGCCGAGGGGCGTCGGCAGCTGCTGCCAGCGCTCGTCGCCCGCGAAGACGTCGGCGTAGTCCTTGGTGAACATGCCGCGGTCGATGGCCTGGTCGATCGTCGACTGGACCTCCTCCGCGGTGGGCCAGATGTCCGCGAGCATCACCGGGGTGCCGTCCTCGGCGTGCCCCAGGGGCTCGTTCGCGAAGTCGAAGTCCATCGTCCCGGCGAGCGCGTAGGCGATGACCAGCGGCGGCGAGGCCAGGTAGTTCATCTTGACGTCGGGGTTGATGCGGCCCTCGAAGTTGCGGTTGCCCGAGAGCACCGACACGACCGACAGGTCGTGCTCGTTGACCGCCGCGGACACCTCCTCGGGCAACGGGCCCGAGTTCCCGATGCAGGTCGCGCAGCCGTAGCCGACCAGGTGGAAGCCGAGCTTCTCGAGGTACGGCCACAGCTGGGCCTTCTCGTAGTAGTCGGTGACGACCTTCGAGCCGGGGGCCATGGACGTCTTGACCCACGGCTTGGCGCTCAGGCCCTTCTCGACGGCCTTCTTCGCGACGAGCGCCGCCGCGAGCATGACCGACGGGTTGGACGTGTTGGTGCAGGACGTGATCGACGCGATGACGACCGAGCCGTGGTCGATCTCGGTCTGCGTGCCGTCGCCGAGCGTGACGGGCACGCGCTTGTGCGGCCGGTTCGCGGAGTCGCCGCCCACGACGTGCGAGGGCTGGCCCGAGGCGTCGTCGTGGCCGGCGGCGATCGGGTCGGACGCGGGGAACGTCTCCTCGACCGACTCGTCGAGCGCCGAGAACGGCGCGGCCTCGACCGAGGGCACGTAGTCGAGGATCGACGTCGCGAAGGACTGCTTGGCGTCGGTCAGCTCGATGCGGTCCTGGGGGCGCTTGGGGCCGGCGATCGACGGGACGACGGTGCCGAGGTCGAGCTCGAGGTACTCGGAGAACACCGGCTCCTGGCTCGGGTCGTGCCACAGCCCCTGCTCCTTGGCGTACGCCTCGACGAGCGCGACCTGCGCGTCGTCACGGCCCGTCAGGCGCAGGTAGTCGAGCGTGACGTCGTCGATCGGGAAGATGGCGCACGTCGAGCCGAACTCGGGGCTCATGTTGCCGATCGTGGCGCGGTTCGCGAGCGGCACGGCGGCGACGCCGTCCCCGTAGAACTCGACGAACTTGCCGACCACCCCGTGCTCGCGGAGCTGCTGGGTGATGGTCAGGACGACGTCCGTGGCGGTCACGCCCGAGGGGATCGTGCCGGTGAGCCTGAACCCGACCACGCGCGGGATGAGCATCGACACGGGCTGACCGAGCATCGCGGCCTCGGCCTCGATGCCGCCCACGCCCCAGCCGAGCACACCCAGGCCGTTGACCATGGTGGTGTGCGAGTCGGTGCCCACGCAGGTGTCGGGATACGCGCGCAGCACGCCGCCGACCTCGCGGGTCATGACGGTGCGGGCGAGGTATTCGATGTTGACCTGGTGCACGATCCCGGTGCCGGGCGGCACGACCTTGAAGTCGTCGAACGCCGTCTGGCCCCACCGCAGGAACTGGTAGCGCTCGAAGTTGCGCTGGTACTCGAGCTCGACGTTGCGCTCGAACGCGTCGGGGCGTCCCGCGACGTCGATCTGCACCGAGTGGTCGATGACCAGCTCGGCGGGGGCGAGCGGGTTGATGCGGCTCGGGTCGCCGCCCAGCTCGGCGACGGCCTCGCGCATCGTGGCCAGGTCGACGATGCACGGGACACCGGTGAAGTCCTGCATGACCACGCGGGCGGGCGTGAACTGGATCTCGGTGTCGGGCTGGGCCTGGGGGTCCCAGTCGGCGAGGGCCTGGACGTGCGCGGCGGTGATGTTGGCACCGTCCTCGGTGCGCAGCAGGTTCTCCGCGAGGATCTTCAGGCTGTACGGCAGGCGCTCGACGCCCGGCACCGCCGCGAGGCGGTAGATCTCGTAGGACGCGTCACCGACCTCGAGGTTCCCTTTCGACCTGTAGCTGTCGACGCTGCTCACGGGGGCTCCTTCGCTGGGCGTGTGGTGTGGGCGGCCCGGGGCCGTCCGAACGGTGATGAGGGGCTGCCACCACCCTAGGGGGAGGAGCGCCGCCAGGTATCTCGACGTCAAGATACATCGTACTGCTTCCGCCCGTGGGCAGCGACACACCCCCGCACCGGACGTCGGTGCGAGGGTGGCGGGACGTCGACCCTGCCGGCGGCGTCAGCCCCGGGCTGCCCGCTCCGCCTCGACCGCCTCGGCCGCCTTGCGCTCCTGCTCGACCGCCCGCTGGTGCGCCCGCTGGTCGTACTCGGGCGTCCCCTGCTTGTGCAGCTCGATGGTCGCGGCCCTGCTCGCCTCCGCGAGCCGCCTGGCCGCCGTGCTCTCCTGCTCACCCGACATGGTGCCCTCCCCTCGCCGGGCCCCACGGCCCGACCACGAACCACGGTATGACGGCGCGCCGCCGGAGGCGAGGGAGTGCGCCGTCCAGGTGGCGCGCGGCACGATCCGATGACGGGTCGGTCACGGTCGGGCAACTTCTCCCCGCCCGCGCGGGCACCGCCCTACGGTCCGAGCATGACTCCTGACGTGCGACGACGCTCGACCCACCGGCGACGTGCCGCGGCGACCGCTGCTGTGCTCGCCCTGCTGCTCACCGCGTGCTCGGCCTCGAGCGGCGACGCGAGCCTGTCCTCCGAGGACGCCCAGGGCGCCGGGGCGGACGGCGGCGCCCAGCTGGTCGAGGAGGGCACCGCCACGGGCGACGCCGAGCTCGCGCTCGGCTCGACGACCACGCAGGTGTCGGACGCCGCCGCGAACCGGCAGGTGATCACGCGGGGCGAGGTCCAGGCCACCGCGAGCGACCCCCGTGCCGCCGCGGACGCGATCGTCGCGGTCGTCGAGCGAGACGGGGGCCGCGTCGACTCCCGGGTGGAGCGGGCGGGCACCGCCGACCAGGACGCGCACGCGACGATCACGGTGCGCGTCCCGTCCGACGACATGACCACCACGTTGGACGCCGTCGAGGACGTCGGCGACGTGGTCCGGGTCGACCTCACGTCCGAGGACGTGACCGGCGACGTGCAGGACCTCGACGCGCGCATCCGCGCGATGCAGCTCTCCGTCGCGCGGATGGAGGACCTGCTCGCTCGGGCCACGACCAACGCCGACGTCATCAGCGCCGAGGGCGCCGTGGCCGAGCGCCAGGCCGAGCTCGAGAGCATGCAGACGCGCCGGGCACGGATCGCCGAGGACGTGGCGCTCTCGACGCTTGTCATCGACATCTCGATCCCGACCGAGCTCCCGGTGGTGGTCGAGGCGACCGCAGGGCCCGGCGGGTTCCTGGGCGGCCTGGCCGCCGGATGGGGCACGCTCGTGGCCGTGCTCGGCGGGCTCCTGGTGGTCCTCGGTGCGCTGCTCCCGTGGGTGGTCTTCGGCGGGCTGGTCGCCGCAGGGGCGCTCGTCGCCACCCGTCTCGCCCGCCGTCGGCGGTCCCGCGTCGAGGCGTCATAGCCACCCGGCCGCGTCGACGCAGAGCCGTGCTCGTCTGCACCGGTCCGCACAGCACGCACGGTGCGGGACCCCGGTCGGGTCCCGCACCGTGCGTGCGTCGTCGCCTGCTGGCGTCAGGTCGTGCTCAGGCGCTGCGGACCAGCACCGCGACGGCCTCGACGTGGTGCGTCATGGGGAACAGGTCGAAGGCCCGCAGGCCCTCGAGCGTGTACCCCCCGTCCGCGAAGTACGCCAGGTCACGGGCCAGGGCGGCCGGGTCGCACGCGACGTAGACGACACGCTCAGGCCGCAGCGCAGCGATCGCCTCGACGACCTTGCGTCCTGCACCGACGCGCGGCGGGTCCAGCACGACCGCGTCGGCGTGCACGATGCTGCCCTCGGTGTCCTCGAGCATGACCCGCGCCACGTCTCCGGCGTGCAGCTCGACGTTGGACCGGTCGTGCAGGTTGCGGCGCGCGTCGCGCAGCGCCTGCGGGTCGCCCTCGACCGCGACGACGAGCCCGTCGGGACCGACGGCGTCCGCGATCGGGGCTGTGAACAGGCCCGCACCCGAGTACAGGTCGAGCACCGTGGCGCCCTGGACATCGCCCAGACCGTCGAGCACAGCACCGGCGAGCACCCCGGGGGCCTCGCGGTGCACCTGCCAGAACCCTGCGGCCGCCACCCGGTAGGTGTAGTCGCGGCCGCGCACGTGCAGGTGCTCGCGCACCGAGCTGCGCGCGTTGGGCCGCTTGTCGACCCGGTCGTGGCGCAGGTCGAACGGTGCGCCGTCGACGAGGACCACGGGTGTGTCACCGCCCGCGGGCGCGACGACCTCGAGACGGGTCCCCGGCTGCCACGTGCGCTCGAACAGGCCGAGCTCGGCGATCGCCTCGTTCGCGAGCGGCATCGCGTCGAGCGCGTGCACGTCGTGCGAGCGGAAGCCCGACATGCCCGCCCTGCCGTCCGCGCCGACCACCAGGTCGATGCGGGTGCGCCAGCCCAGGCCACCCCGCTCGTCGTCGCCGGGCGCCGCCTCGACCTCGACGTCACGCTCGAGGTGCGCGAGCCGCGCGAGCTGCTCGGTGAGCACCGCCGCCTTCCAGGCCCGCTGGCCCGCGAGCGACACGTGCGCCAGCTCGCCGCCGCCCACGCCACCGGGGCCGGCCTCGGGCCACGCCGAGGGAACCCTGTCGGGCGAGGCCTCGAGGACCTCGACCGCGTCGGCCCGCCAGAACGAGGCGGTCTCCCCCGTCTCCGTGAGCCGTGCCCGCACGCGCTCGCCGGGCAGCGTGTGCCGCACGAACACGACGCGCCCCCCACGCCCGTCGGCGTCCGCACCGATCCGGGCGACGCAGTGCCCCCCGTGGGCCACCGGCCCGATCTCGAGCTCGACGATCTCTCCGACGTCAGTAACCACGCGTCACCGTTCCTCGCACTGTGTCCTCCAAGCCGGTCTGTCCTCGGGTCGAGGCCAGCTGCCACGGAACGGACGCCACGACGACGCCAGGTGTGAACAGCAGCCTGCCCTTGAGCCGCAGCGCGCTCTGGTTGTGCAGCAGCTGCTCCCACCAGTGTCCGACGACGTACTCGGGGATGTAGACCACCACGATGTCCCGTGGGCTCTCCCGGCGGATCGATCGGACGTACGTGAGCACGGGCCGGGTGATCTCGCGGAAGGGCGAGTCGAGCACCTTCAGCGGCACCGGTAGGTCTAGAGCCTCCCACGCCTGGCGCAACCGGGTGACATCGTCGGCGTCGACGCCGACCGTGACGGCCTCGAGCACCTGCGGTCGTGAGGCCCGGGCGTACGCGATCGCCCGCATCGCGGGACGGTGCAGCTGTGAGACCAGGACGATCGCGTGCACGCGGCTGGGCAGCGCCCTCGCGTCGTCCACGTCGGCGCCCAGCGCGAGCTCGGCCCGGACCCGGTCGTAGTGCCCCCGGATGCCCCGCATCAGCAGGAAGACGAGGGCCATGGCCAGGATCGCGATCCACGCACCGTGCGTGAACTTGGTGGCCAGGACGACCAGCAGCACGGTGCCCGTCATCCCGAGGCCGATCGAGTTGACCACGCGTGAGCGCCGCATCCGGGACCGCTCGCTCGGGTCGGCGGCGGTGCGCAGCTCGCTCGTCCAGTGCCGGACCATGCCGAGCTGGCTGAGCGTGAACGAGACGAAGACCCCCACGATGTACAGCTGGATGAGCCGGGTGACCTCGGCGTCGAACGCCCAGATCAGGGCCACCGCGGCCGCGGCGAGCGTGAGGATGCCGTTCGAGAACGCGAGCCGGTCGCCGCGCGTGTGCAGCTGCCGGGGCAGGTACCCGTCCTTCGCGAGGATCGAGCCGAGCACCGGGAACCCGTTGAACGCCGTGTTCGCGGCGAGCACCAGGATGATGCCGGTGACCACGGCGACCGCCACGAACGCGGCCGGGTGCCCCTGGAACACGGTCTCGGCGAGCTGCCCGATCACCGGGTGCTGGACGTAGCCCTCCTCGATGGGGGCGCCGTCCCGCAGGAGCTGCGTGGCCGGGTCCTCGACGTAGTGCACGCCGGTGGCCCTGGCCAGCAGCAGGATCGAGATGAGGAACGTGCCGGAGATCCCGCCGAGCAGCGCGAGCGTCGTCGCGGCGTTCTTCGACTTCGGCTTGCGGAACGCCGGCACCCCGTTGCTGATGGCCTCGACGCCGGTCAGGGCCGCCGACCCCGACGCGAAGGCCCGCAGCACGAGGAACACACCGGCGACCCCCACGAGACCCTGGTCGAACGACGACTGGGGCACGATCTCGAGCGAGGCGCTCGCCGCCTGCGGCAGGTCACCCGCGGCGTAGCGGATGAAGCCCGCGACGATGGTGGCCCCGACCGCGAACATGTAGAGGTAGACCGGCACCGCGAACGCGCGGCCCGACTCCTTGACCCCGCGCAGGTTCGCGACGGTGAGCAGCACCACCAGCGTGATCCCGAACATCGCCTCGTGCCCACGCAGCGCGGGCACGGCAGCCGCCGCGTACTGCGCACCGGACGAGATCGACACCGCGACCGTGAGCACGTAGTCGACCAGCAGCGCGCTCGCGACCGTGAGCCCGGCCTTGGGGCCGAGGTTCACCGTCGCGACCTCGTAGTCGCCGCCGCCCGAGGGGTAGGCGTGCACGTTCTGCCGATACGAGGCGATCACGGTGACCATGACCACGACGACGGCGATGCCGACCCACGGTGAGATCACCGTCGCGGCCAGACCGGCGGTCGCGAGGGTCAGCAGCACCTCGTCGGGGGCGTACGCCACCGACGACAGCGCGTCCGACGCGAAGATGGGGAGCGCGATGCGCTTGGGGAGGAGGGTGTGGCCGAGCCGGTCGCTGCGGACGGGACGTCCGAGCACCAGGCGTTTGGCGGCATCCGCGATGTCCGACACGAGGAGCCATGCTAGGGCCGCCAGGTGACTGCCGTGTCCATGCGCGCGGCACGACCTCGCGATCAGCGCGCGGCACGACCTCGCGAACGGAACGTGTACGCGCACCCGGCCGCGCCGGTATAGCGTGACCGGTTGTGCACTTCGTCATCATGGGCTGCGGCCGCGTCGGAGCGACGCTCGCCCAGTCGCTCGAGAACCATGGCCACTCGGTGGCCGTCATCGACCAGAACCCCGACGCCTTCCGGCGCCTCGACGCCGACTTCGGCGGCAAGAAGGTCACCGGCCTCGGTTTCGACCGTGACACCCTCGCGCAGGCCGGCATCGACGACGCGTACGGGTTCGCTGCCGTGTCGGACGGCGACAACTCCAACATCCTGGCCGCGCGCGTGGTCCGCGAGACCTATGGGGTCGGCACCGTCGTGGCCCGCATCTACGACCCCCACCGCGCGGAGATCTACCAGCGCCTCGGCATCCCCACGGTCGCGACGGTCCGCTGGACCTCCGACCAGGTGCTACGACGGCTGCTCCCGTTGGGCGCGACCAGCGAGTTCCGCGACGCCTCGGGGCAGATCCTGCTGTGCGAGATCGACGTGCACCCCGGCTGGGTGGGTCGCGCGCTGCACACGATCGAGGAGGCCAGCGGCTCGCGCGTGGCCTACGTGACCCGCTACGGCGACGGGCTGCTGCCCACCGACGCCACAGTGCTCCAGGAGGACGACACAGTGCACGTGCTGGTCAGGGCGGACGACCTGCCCGACGTCGAACGCATCCTCACCAGCGCCCCGGTGGTGTCCGAATGAGGGTCGTCATCGCCGGTGCGGGTTCGGTGGGCCGCTCGATCGCGCGCGAGCTGCTGGGGCACGGGCACGAGGTCACCCTCGTCGACCGCCAGCCGTCGGCGATGCGTGTCGCGCAGGTCTCGGAGGCCGAGTGGCTGCTCGCGGACGCGTGCGAGCTCTCGACGCTGACCCAGGCCAAGGTCGACGAGTGCGACGTGGTCGTCGCCGCGACGGGTGACGACAAGGCCAACCTCGTCATCTCGCTGCTCGCCAAGACGGAGTACGGCGTCCCGCGCACGGTCGCGCGCGTCAACAACCCCAAGAACGAGTGGATGTTCGACGAGGCGTGGGGCGTCGACGTGGCGGTGTCGACCCCGCGCATCATGACCGCGATGGTCGAGGAGGCCGTCGCCGTCGGTGACCTCGTGCGGATCTTCACGTTCCACCAGTCGGGTGCGGGCATCCTCGGGCTCACGCTGCCCGCGGACTCCCCGCTCGTGGGGCGGCGCGTGGGTCAGGTGGTCTGGCCCACCGACACCGTGCTCGCGTGCATCGTGCGGGACGACCGCCCGATCGCGCCCAGCCCCGACGACACCATCGAGGGCCACGACGAGCTGATGTTCGTCACGGGGCGGCAGGCGGACGAGCAGGAGCTCGAGCAGCTCCTGACCCACGGACCAGCAGCCAGCTGACCCATAGCACGAGCGCGGTGAGCGGCAGGCCCATCGCGAGCTTCGCCGTGCCCAGCCACGCGACCTCCGCGTTGCGGTACAGCGGCACCTGGACCGCGAGGCGGGCCGCGAACATCGCGACCCACGCCCAGGTGGCCCACGCGTAGCGGCGCCGCAGCTGCCGGTCCGCGCGCCACGCGGCGACGCTCGACCACGGGCCGCCGCCGAGGGGGCCGTCCGCGCGCAGCAGACCCGCCACGAGCCCGACCACGGGCCACCCCGCGAGCACCGACGCGAGGCAGCCCACGAGGTACACGGCGTTGGTCACCAGGCCGTACGCGAAGTAGTCCTGCGCCTCGCCCGAGCGCCACGCCCACACCACGCCGATGCCGACACCCAGCAGACCCGAGAACGCCTGGGTCGCCGGTGTGCGCTGCACGAGACGCACCACGACAGCGACGACCGCAGCGGCGCCCGCGCCGACGAGCGCGGGCATCAGGCGCTGACCGGCCACCAGGTACACGACCACGAACAGCAGCCCGGGCGCGACCGACTCGACGAGCCCACGCACCCCGCCCACCGCCTCGGCGACCGAGAACTGCTCGGCGTTGATCGCGCGCAGACCCCGGCCACCACCCTCGGCGGCCTGCGTCTCGGTGCCGTCAGCGAGCTCGCCGGCCGGTTCCCGGGGGGTCTCACTCACCGGGTCGTGGCCGCAGCTCGTAGCGCGGGTTGTAGATCGTGGGGCGTCCGGCGAGCGAGCACACGAGCCCCTCGACCTTGAGCCGACGACCCGGCTCGACGCCGCCGATCGAGCGGCGACCGAGCCACACGAGGTCGATCGTGCCGCTGCCGTCGTACAGCTCGGCCTCGAGGGCCGGGGTCCCCTCGCGCGGGCGCAGGGTGACCGAGCGCAGCACGCCCGAGATGCTCGCCCGACGGCGGTGGGACACGTTCGCGACCGGGACGCAGCCCGTCGCGCGCAACGCGTCCGCTCGTTCTTCGTCTGCCTCGATCTCGGCCTGCGAGGCGACAGCCTTCTGCAGGGCGTCACGCAGCGTCATCGGATCTCCGTGATCTCAGGTCCGCGGGTCATGGGGTCGAACGTCGGCGCCTCGACCGGCGGCGTGGCCGCCGTGCCCTGGCCGGGCAGGGTGAGCGCGAGCAGGTCGCGCGGCGCACGTGCCTCGTCCCCGCGCACCACGACGATCGCCCGGTACAGGTCCTCGAGCACGGTGGCCGCCGCCGGGTCCACCGCCGCCTTGCCGGTGATGACCCCGCGCAGGAACCAGCGCGGGCCGTCGGTGCCGACGAAGCGCGCGGGACGGTGGCCCGTGCGCCCCTCCGCGGTGCGGACGGGGAGCCGTGCCAGCAGCTCGCGGCCGAACGGCCCGGGCAGGTCGTCGGCCGATCCGCCCTGCTTGGTGACCGACTCGGCGATCTCCTCGCGGATCTCGTCCCAGATGCCCTCGGTGCGCGGCGCCGCGAACGCCTGGACCTGCAGCGTCGAACCGTCGAGGCTCACCTGGGCCGCCGAGACGGTGCCGGTGCTCTTGTCGATCTCCATGCGCAGCTCCATGCCCGGCACGCCGGGCAGGTGGATCGCACCCAGGTCGACCCGGGCCACGCCCTCGGGGGCGTCGGCGACGTCCCAGGGACCACTGGTGCGGGATGCGCCGTCGATCGGCGCGTCGTCCGCGCCGTCCGTCTCGCCGACCAACGGCTCGAGGGCCTCGCTCGTGTCGTCGGTCACCGCGTCCTCGGTGTCGCGCGTCCGCGCGTCACGCCGGAAAAGACCCACCAGATCGTCCCTTCTCACCTGTCGCCACCACGTGGCCTTCCACGTGACAGTAATCCGCTCCGCGCGCCGGACCTAGCACCGTCCGACGTGCACAGGTCACGGCGTCGGGGTCGACGCCGCGAGCCAGCCGCCGCTGGAGCCGAAACCACCCTCGCCGCGCTGCGAGCCGGGGAGCCTCTCGACCTCGACGAACCGCGCCCGCTCGACCCGCTGGATGACGAGCTGCGCGATGCGGTCGCCGCGGAACAGCTCGACGGCGTTGTGCACGTCGGTGTTGAGGAGCGTCACGGCGATCTCGCCGCGGTACCCGGCATCCACGGTCCCGGGCGCGTTGACGATCGTCAGCCCGTGCCGGGCCGCGAGCCCGGACCGCGGGTGGACGAACGCGGCGTACCCGTCGGGCAGTGCGATCGCGACCCCGGTCGGGACCGTGACACGGCCCTGCGGCGGGATCAGCACGTCCTCGCGGGCCACGAGATCGGCGCCGGCGTCGCCCGCGTGGGCGTAGACCGGGGCGGGGAGCCCTGCGTCGAGTCGGAGCAGCAGGACCTCGAGGGTGGAGTGATCGGTCACGGTCGCAGACCCTACCTCCCCGGGCTCGAAGGACGGCTCCGTGCACCGGGCGCAGGATGACATCCTGGTCCCATGCCCGAGGAACTCACCCGCCCCGCCCGCACGACGTTCACCGAGCGCCTGTGGCCTGGTCCGCTCGGCTGGTTCTGCACCCTCGCCGCGGGCGGCGTCATCGGCGCCGTGTTCTTCCCGGTGAGCCCGCTGCTGGCCGCCGTCGCCGGGGTCGCGACCTTCGTGGCGGCCCTGGTCTTCGCTGTCCGGACCTCGCCCGAGGTCCGGGTGGCCGACGGCGAGCTGTGGGCCGGGGGCGCGCACATCCCGCTCGCGCTGCTCGCCGACGCGCAGCCGCTCGACCGTGAGCAGACCCGCCACGCGGTCGGTCCGGGCTACGACCCGCGCGCGTACGTGGTGCTGCGGGCGTGGGTGGGCACGGCCGTCCGAGCCGAGGTCCGCGACCCCCAGGACCCGACGCCGTGCTGGATCGTGTCCACCCGGCGCCCGGCCGAGCTCGCCGCGGCGATCGGCACCGCGACCCGCTGACCGGGGCGGGCTCCCCCGTGGCCGCACCCCGCACCGGGGCACGCCCACGACGGCGACGGCCGACCGGTCCGGGTCGAGACCCGTGGACCGGCCGGCCGTCGGCACGTGGATGAAGCTGTCAGGCAGCGCACTCCGAGCAGACGGGCTGGCCGTTCTTCTCGTACGCGAGCTGGCTGCGGTGGTGCACGAGGAAGCAGCGTGTGCACGTGAACTCGTCCGCCTGACGCGGGAGCACACGCACCGACAGCTCTTCTCCGGACAGGTCGGCGCCGGGGAGCTCGAAGCCTTCGGCCGCCTCGGTCTCGTCCTCGTCCACCACGCCCGAGTTCTTGTCGGAGCGCCGAGCCTGGAGCTCCTGCAGCGAGTCTTCGCTGAGGTCCTCCTCGGTCTTGCGCGGGGCGTCGTAGTCGGTTGCCATGAGCGGGGTCACACTCCGTGTGGTCGGCGGGTCGTCGTATGCGGGGTCAATGCGTCAGCCTCGACGTTTGTTCCCGCAGCGCTGCGGATTCTGCACTATTTTTCTGGGCCGTGCACACACGGACAATTGACCAAGTTCGGACACTTGGTGGAAGACGCTTTCATTCGTCGCTGCCCGCACCCAGCCGTTCGAGCTCCGCGACGAGCTGCCCGACCGTCGCCGCCGGCCCCGCCACGGTCATGTCCGCGCTGGCCCGACGCCCGTCCAGGCCGGTCACGACCGCCCCGGCCTCCTGTGCGACGAGCGCGCCCGCCGCGAGGTCCCACGGGTTCAGGCCCCGCTCGTAGTACAGGTCGAGCCCACCCGAGGCGAGCGTGCACAGATCCAGCGCAGCCGACCCGATGCGACGAATGTCACGTACCTGAGGAAGTACCTCAGCGACGATACGCGCCTGTGCACGACGGCGCTGGGTGACGTATCCGAATCCCGTGCCGAGCAGCGACGTCGCCAGATCGGGCGCGGCATTGATGTGCAGCTCGCGGCCGTCGAGGTAGGCCCCGGTCCCGCGGCCCGCGGTGTAGGTGCGGCCGTCGGCGACCGAGAACACGCAGCCCGCGACCGCGGTCCACCGCTCGGGGTCCGGCTCGCCCGCGACGACAGCCACCGAGACCGCGTACGCGGGGATGCCGTACAGGTAGTTCACGGTGCCGTCGATCGGGTCCAGGACCCACGTCAGACCGCTCGTGCCCGGGACGTACCCCTCCTCCTCGCCGAGGATCCCGTCGTCGGGGCGGTGCTCGGCCAGCATCGAGCGCAGCAGCGCCTCGGACGCGAGGTCCATCGCGGTGACGACATCGATCGGGCTCGACTTCGTCGCCGCGACCGCGACCCGCTCGGGGCGGCCGTCGTGCACGAGCCGACCGGCGGCGCGCGCCAGCGTCTCGGCGAGCGCGACGAGCTCACGGGTCAGGGCGGCATCGGGCACGGGGGTCTGGGTGTGGTCCACGTGCCCATGGTGCCCGACGAGCAGGAGCCCGGCCGCGCGGCAGGTCCGCGCCGCGCCGCGTCATCCGGACCGGGACCGGGACCGGGGGCGTTCCTGCCACGGTCCGGGGGCGTTGAGGTGGAAGCGCATCGCGATGAGCCGCAGCCCGAACACCACGGCGACCACGACCGCGGATGTGCCGCTCGTGAGCAGCCCGCCCTCCCACAGCAGCGCGGTCGCGGCGGCCCCCACGAGCGCCGGGATCGCGTACAGCTCCCGGTGGTGCAGCACGGCGGGCACCTCGGCCGACAGGAGGTCGCGCAGCACCCCTCCCCCGACGCCCGTGATCGTGCCCACGAAGATCGCGGCGACCACGCCCGAGTCGTACTGCAGGCCCTTGATCGTCCCGACCACGGCGAACAGCGCGAGCGAGCCCGCGTCGAGCACAGCGATCATGCGTCGCGCCCGTTCCAGGCGCGGGTGGAAGAAGTACATCGCGACGCCCCCGGCGAGCGCGGTCGCGATGAACAGCCAGTCCGCGATCGCCACCGGTGGGATCGCGCCGATCAGGACGTCGCGCATGAGCCCGCCGCCGAGGCCCGCGGCCCACGCCAGCACCAGCACGCCGAAGACGTCGAACTTCTTGCGCACCGCCGCGAGGCCCCCCGACAGCGCACCCACGAAGATGCCGGCGAGCTCCATGGCGGGTTCGAACGGCAGCTCGGGGATCACAGGACGATCATCGCAGCGTCCGCGGCGCGACCGCCGCGCGGCGCACCGGGTCGCCTACCGCCGAACGGGTGCCATCGGTGGCAGTCTCTCCTCGGGGCTACGAGGAGGTCTGATGGGTGAGCTGGAGCTGGTGGGTCTGCACGACGACGGCGAGCACCTCGTCCTGACAGCGCCCGACGGCCAACGTTTCCGGCTGCGCATCGACGAGCCGCTGCGCGCTGCGGTCCGGCGTGACCGACCGCAGCTCGAGCAGCTGCGGTCGACGCGTGCCGGAACGCTGAGCCCGCGTGAGATCCAGGCGAGCATCCGGGCGGGCCGCACGGCCCAGGAGGTCGCGGACGACGCCGACCTGCCCGTCGAGCAGGTGCGGCGCTACGAGGGCCCGGTGCTCGCCGAGCGGGCGTTCGTCGCCGACCAGGCTCGCGCGACGCGGGTGGGCCGCGACGCCGGCGCCCCCGTGCTCGGCGACCTCGTGACCGACCGGCTCGCCGCGCGGGGCGTCGCCCTGGCCACGCTCGCCTGGGACGCCCACCGCGGCCTGGCGGGCCCCTGGCACGTCGTCGCCCGGTTCATGGTCGGTGAGGAGCAGCGCGAGGCCAGCTGGACGTACGACGCCGCGAAGCGCGTGATCCAGGCCGACGAGGACGAGGCGCGCTGGCTCTCGGAGACCGAGATCGCCGACGAGCCCATCCCCCGCCGCCACCTCTCGGCCGTGCGCGACGTCGTGTTCGACGTCGAGGCCGACGGCTCGCTGCGTCCTGTGCTCGGCGTGCTCGACCTGGCCGACGCGGTTCCTGAGCCCGACCCGCACGCCGAGACCGATGCGCTGCTCGACGACCTGCGCTCGCGGCGCGGCGTCCGGCAGCAGCTCGACCTCGACGACGACGGCGAGGACTTCGAGGGCTTCGGCCCCCCGCACGCGTTCGACTTCGCCGGGGTCCCCGGTGCGCACCCCGTCGACGCCGACCCCGAGACCGAGGCCACCGTGCTCTCGGCGCCGCGGTTCGCGACGGGTGACGTGCCCGCGCTCCCCGCGCTCTCCCCCGTCGGCGAGACGCCCGCGGACGAGCGTCCGGCCGTGGAGCACGCGTCGGGCGTCCGTCCCGGCGCGCTGCCTGCGCCCGAGACCGCGTCCGACGAGGCCGGCGCCCCCACCGAGCGCCCGAAGGCACGCAAGGGCCGGGCCAAGGTCCCCAGCTGGGACGAGATCGTCTTCGGCGCGAAGCCCGAGTAGGTCGGGTCAGGCGGGCGGCGCCGACGGGTCCCCGTCGTGCAGCACGCCCAGGGTCTGCGGGGAGGGCGCTGCCGCCCGCGCGGCCCGCGCCGTCTGCCGTCGGACGTGGTGACGGCGGCACAGCACCTCGTACCCCGTCTCGTCACCGCCCGTGGTCACGTCGACGTCGCCGACCACGACCTGCTCGCCCTCGACCACCATGACCCCGCCCACCGTGCGAGCGTTGTGGGTGGCACGGGCCCCGCACCAGCACAGCGCCCGGACCTGCAGCACCTCGACCCGGTCGGCGATCTCGACGAGCCGAGCCGAGCCCGGGAACAGCCGGCTGCGGAAGTCGGTCGTGATGCCGAACGCGAACACGTCCGCCCCCAGGTCGTCCACGACCCGGGCGAGCTGGTCGACCTGCTCGGGGGTGTAGAACTGCGCCTCGTCGCAGATGAGGTAGTCCACGGCACGGCCCCGGACGCGTCGCTCGACGACCTCGCCCCAGAAGTCCGTCGCCGACGTCACCTCGTTCGCCTGCACGCTCAGCCCCAGCCGCGACGACAGGCGGTCCTCGCCCGCGCGGTCGTGCGACGTGAACAGCAGGCCGTCCCGCCCGCGTGCCGCGTGGTTGTGGTGCATCTGCAGCGCGAGCGTCGACTTGCCGCAGTCCATGGTGCCCGAGAAGAAGGCCAGCTCAGCCATGGGTCGTGTCCTCCGGTTCAGGCCTGGACGGTCAGGAACGGGACGTGCACCTCGGCCGGCGTGAGCGAGCCGTGCACCCCCACGAGGTCCATCGACCCCTGGGTCTGGGTCCGCGAGTCGACCACCGTCGCCCGTCCGGCCATCGCGACCACGACGTCGCCGATGAGCGGGCGCACGTGCTCGGCCACGGGGCCGAACCAGCCGGCCTCGATCGCCTCCGTGCCGAGCGCGACGACCCCGGCGTCACCGAGGGTCCGGCGCCACCGGGCCGCCACCTCGTGCGTGCGCTCCTCGAGCCCAGCACCGGGGGTCACGTGCACGTGGAGCGCCCGCGGCTCGCCCGCGACGAGCTCGACGCCCTCGGACAGCTCGGGGGTCCGGGCCACGTCCCACCGGCGCGAGCGGTCCACGTCGACCATGCCGTGGTCGGCGGTCACCACGAGCGTCGTGCCCGTCGGCAGCGAGCGGGCCAGGCGCCCGAGCTCACGGTCGAGCGCCGAGAGCGCGTCGCCCCACTGGCGCGACCCCCAGCCGTGGTGGTGCCCGACCTTGTCGACGTCACCCCAGTACAGGTAGACGAGCGCGGGGCCCATGAGCTCGAACAGTGCGACGTCGACCCGGTCCGCGAGCGACTCGGCCGCGCGGTAGTCGCCGCCGCGCAGCGCCGCCTCGGTCAGGCCCGAGCCCGCGAAACGCTTCGGACCCACGCTCGTCACGGGGATCCCGGCCGCCACGACCCGCTCGAACACCGTGGGCTCGCGCTGCCACTCGCGCGGGTCGCCCGCGCCGTCCCACGAGACGAGGTTGGCGAGGCCACCCGTCGCGGGGTTGCGCGCCGAGTACCCGACCATGCCCGTGCGTCCCGCACAGCTGCCCGTGCCGAACGAGCCGAGCGAGGCGGCGGTCGTCGAGGGGTAGCCCGTGCTCAGCGGCTGAGAGCCCGCCAGCAACGAGCGCAGGAACGGGGCGTGGCCCGAGCGCTCCGTGAGGTTGTGCATGCCGAGCCCGTCGACCAGCACGACGCAGGCCCGCTGGGCGCGCGGCAACGACAGGCCGCGCCGCGAGCCGTCCACGTCGGGGACCCCCAGCGCGTGCGCCACCGCGGGCAGGACAGCACCGAGGTAGCGGTCGTCGTAGTCGGGCGTGACGAGACCCGCGGACGTGAGGTCCGCGGATGCCGGCGGCGCCACGGCAGCGTGGTGGGCGAGGCTGAGCGGGTCGGTGCTCATCGGCGGCGGGCGCTCGCCGCCGAGAGCTGGCGGGCGAACGAGGCGGCGGCCCGGACGGCCTCCTGACCCTCGGCCACCGCGCTCACGCGCACCACGACGTCGTCGGGCGTGAGGGTTCCGGTCAGGCCGTGGTCGGCCTCGCAGGCGGGGTCGGCGCACGACGCGGGCTCGAGGTCGACGCGCGAGACCGCGCCCCAGCCGATCGCGAGGGTGAGCTCGGCCGCGGTGTCGCCCGTGCGGTGCTGCTCGGGGGTCGCGACGACGTGCGTGAGCGCGACCGAGCGGAGCTCGGCGAGCGGCACCGACTCGGTCGTGGCGGCCGCGCTGGCGGACGGGTTCTCGCTGTCCGCCGGGTGGTCGTCGACGTGGGCCACGACCAGCCGCGACGGGGTCAGGACCAGCACGGTGACGTGCCTGCGCACCTCGGCGGCATCGAACGTGGTCTCGGGATGGACGAGGTGGGCCACGACCTCTTCGTCAGCGACGGCGACGTCGAGGACGTCCGCGACGAGCTCGGGGTAGTAGCCCGCCCGGTGGAGGTCCGTGCGGAGATCGGTGAAAGCAGGGGGCACGGATCTATCCTCCCACCTCCCACGGGTCAGGTCGGCAGCGCCCGGCGCGTGCCGTCGGCCCGGTCTGCGACGGCCACCTGCGCGCGGGCGCCGAGCACCACGACGCCGCGCTCGGCCACGACCACGGGGTTGAGCTCGATGCTGCGCAGCTCGGGCAGGTCCTCCGCGAGCACCGAGAGCCGCGCGATGACGTCCTCGAGCGTGGCGACGTCGAGCACGGGCAGCCCTCGGTACCCGAACAGGCGCGGGGCGGCGCGGGCCGAGCGCACGAGCTCGGCCACGTCGACGTCGGTCAGCGGCGGGACGCCGTAGCTCACGTCGCCCAGCAGGTCGGACGCGTCCCCCGAGAGCCCGAAGCTCAGCACGGGCCCGAACAGGGGGTCCTCGACCGAGCGCAGCACGCACGACGCGCCGCGCGGCACCATCGCCTGGACCTCGAGCGGGGCGCGCCCGGGGTCGGCGCTGTGCCGGGAGGCGAGCTCGAGCACCTGGTCGACGTCGGCCCGCAGCTCGGCCTCGTCGTGCACGTCGAGGCGCACCCCGCCGAGGTCCGAGCGGTGACGCAGCGCGGTCACGGTGGTCTTGAGGGCCACGGGCCAGCCGACGCGCCGCGCCGCCTCGACCGCCTCGTCGGCGGTGCGCACCGGGACGGTCTCGAGCACCTCGATCCCCACGCACCCGAGCAGCTCGGCGGTGCGCGCGGGGTCCAGGTCGATCTCGGTGCCGGGGACCCCGTCACCGAGCCAGGCGGTCACGAGCCGACGGGCCGCGCGCGTGTCGACCCCTGCGGGGTTCACGGGCACGCCGCGGTCCGCAGCGCGCCAGGCCGCGTACCGCGCGGCCTGGCCGAGCGCGAGCACCGCGTCCTCGGGGGTCGTGTACGCGGGAACGGTCCACGGCCGCCCGTCCGCGTCGGGCGCCGTGAGCTCGGGCGTCGCACCGTGCAGACCGGGCAGGCACGCGACGGTCGTGCGGCCCGAGCCGGCGGCCGCGCGGGCGAGGGCCCGCGCCACGCGCGCGTCGGCAGAGCCGACCGTCGGCACGTACACAGCGACGACCACGTCGACGTCGTCGGAGCCGTACAGCTCGCCGACGGTGCGCTCGATCGTCGCGTCGTCGGCGTCCTCCCCCAGGATGGCCGCCTGCCCCCCGACCACGAGGCCCGCCGCGGCACCCGCCTCCGCGACGAGGGCCGCCATCGAGGCCGAGCTCGCGACGATCGCGGCGCGGCGCCCCGACGGCAGCGGCTGGAGCGCGAGGACCTGCGCGACCTCGAGGAGCTGGTGGGTGTTCTCGACGCGGATCACGCCCGACTGGCGCATGACCTCCTCGAGCGTGCGGCGCGGCGCGTGCGTGGCCCGCACCGCGTGCCCGGGCGGCACCACGTGCCCGGACCGGCCAGCGGTCACGACGACGACCGGCTTGACGGCGGCGAGCCGACGCGCGACACGGGAGAACTTGCGCGGGTTGCCGATCGACTCGAGGTACAGGCACGCGACCGACGTCGCGTCGTCGTCGTGCCAGAACTGCATGAGGTCGTTGCCCGAGACGTCGGCCCGGTGGCCGGCCGAGACGAAGCACGAGAGGCCGAGCGCGCGACGGCGCACCGAGCCGAGGAGCGCCACGGACATGGGCGCCGACTGGCAGAACAGCCCGATCGAGCCGGGAATCGGCGGGTCGGGGGTCAGGGACGCGTTGAGCGTGCGCCCGTCGGTGTGCGCGAGCACCCCGTACGAGCCCGGCCCCACGACTCGCATGCCCGCGGCGTGGGCCGTGCGCAGCAGCGCCCGCTGCCGCTCCAGGCCCGCGGGACCCGTCTCGGCGAACCCGGTCGACAGCAGCACGAGGCCCCGGACCCCGAGCCGGGCCAGCGCACGCACCGCGGGGACGGCCTCGTCGGCCGGCACGGCGAGCACAGCGAGGTCGACCGGACCGGGCACCTCGGCGAGCGTCGGCCAGACGGTTCCGCCGACCGCGAGCGCGTCGGCGTCGCGCAGCCCCACGACGTGCACGTCGATCCCCGTGCCGGACGCCACCAGGTCCTCGGCCACGCGGCGGGCCAGCAGGTCGTCGAGCGAGCCCGCGGGTGACCGGTGCGACGCGACCACGACCACGGACCGTGCCGTCAGCAGCCCCTGGACGCTGCGTGCCTCGGCGCGGTGCTCACGGTCGGCCATCACGGCGAGCGACCGGTCGGTCGGGTCGATGTCGAACGCGA
Source organism: Cellulomonas sp. P22 (assembly GCF_044392165.1). Taxonomy (NCBI): domain Bacteria; kingdom Bacillati; phylum Actinomycetota; class Actinomycetes; order Micrococcales; family Cellulomonadaceae; genus Cellulomonas; species Cellulomonas sp. P22. Next base: position 121,497 of record NZ_JBISBW010000001.1, on the reverse strand, counting down.
CGGTCACGACGCCGTCCTCCATGGACTGGCGCACCACGTACCCGGCCTCCCGGAAGACGCCGATCATCTTGCCGTTCTGCGGCAGCACCTCGGCGGTGAACCGGCGCACGCCGCGTTCGCGGGCTGCGGCGGCCAGGTGCTCGAGCAGCACCGAGCCGAGCCCGCGCCCGTGGTGCGCGTCGGCGATGTTGAACGCGACCTCGGCCTCGTCGCCGTCGAGCCGGTCGTAGCGTGCGACGCCGATGATCTGCTCGTCGGCCGTGACGGCGACGAGCGCGACCCGGTCCACGTGGTCGACGTGCGTGAAACGTGCCAGGTCCCGCTCGGGCAGCCGCTCGAGCGTCGCGAAGAACCGCAGGTACGTCGAGCGCTCGGACTGGGCCACGTGGAACGCCTGGAGCGCCGGTGCGTCGGTCGGCAGGATCGGGCGCACGTGCGTGGTGGACCCGTCGCGCAGGACGACGTCGGCCTCCCAGCCCGTGGGGTACGTGGGAGGCTGCGCGCCGCCTGCGATCACCTCAGCCATGGCGCCAGGCTAGTGTGCGGCCGTCGCCGCCGGGACGTCGCGCCGTGACGTCAGGAACGGGTGCCCCGCGTGGCACACCGTGGCACCCCGGACGGCGCGCGACAATGGCACCGCACGCGACCCCGTGGCCCGCCCGGGGCAGTGCACCCCTGACGCCGTCGATCCCGTCGGCCGTAGTCCTGCACCGAGGAGCCGCATCCCCCATGGCGCGCCGCACCGCGACCCCTGACGTCCCGCCCGAGGACGTCGTCGAGCGCATCGTCGACATCGACGTCGCGCACGAGATGGAGGGCTCGTTCCTCGAGTACGCGTACTCGGTCATCTACTCGCGCGCGCTGCCCGACGCCCGCGACGGCATGAAGCCCGTGCAGCGCCGCATCCTCTACCAGATGTCCGAGATGGGCCTGCGTCCCGATCGTGCGCACGTGAAGTCGGCGCGCGTGGTCGGCGAGGTCATGGGCAAGCTGCACCCGCACGGCGACACCGCGATCTACGACGCGATGGTCCGCATGGCGCAGGCGTTCTCGCTGCGGCTGCCCCTCGTGGACGGCCACGGCAACTTCGGCTCGCTCGACGACGGCCCGGCGGCACCGCGGTACACCGAGGCGCGGATGGCCCCCGCGGCCGCGCAGATGACGGCGGGGCTCGACGAGGACGTCGTCGACTTCGTTCCCAACTACGACAACAAGCTCACCCAGCCCGAGGTGCTGCCCGCGGCGATCCCGAACCTGCTGGTCAACGGCGCGACGGGCATCGCGGTCGGCATGGCCACGAACATGGCGCCGCACAACCTGGTCGAGGTCGTCGCGGCCGCCCGTCACCTGCTCGCGCACCCGGACGCGACGCTCGAGGACCTCATGCGGTTCGTGCCGGGGCCCGACCTGCCCACGGGCGGCAAGATCGTCGGCCTCGACGGCGTGCGTGACGCGTACCGGACGGGACGTGGCGCGTTCCGCACCCGTGCCACGACCCGGATCGAGAACGTCACGGCGCGCCGCAAGGGCATCGTCGTGACCGAGCTGCCGTACACCGTGGGCCCCGAGAAGGTGATCGAGAAGATCAAGGAGGGCGTGCAGAACAAGAAGCTCTCCGGGATCAGCAACGCCGTCGACCTCACGGACCGCGCGCACGGTCTGCAGCTCGTCATCGAGGTCAAGACCGGGTTCAACCCCGAGGCGGTCCTCGAGCAGCTCTACCGGTTCACCCCCCTCGAGGACTCGTTCTCGATCAACAACGTGGCGCTCGTCGACGGGCAGCCGCGCACCCTCGGGCTCCGCGAGCTGCTCGAGGTGTGGGTCGCGCACCGGGTCGACGTGGTGCGCCGGCGCAGCCGGTTCCGGCTCGCGAAGCGGCTCGAGCGGCTGCACCTGGTCGAGGGTCTGCTGATCGCGATCCTGGACATCGACGAGGTCATCCAGGTCATCCGCACGTCGGACGACTCGGAGGCCGCCCGCGGGCGCCTGCGTGACGTCTTCGACCTGTCGGAGCCGCAGGCGGAGTACATCCTCGAGCTGCGCCTGCGCCGCCTGACGAAGTTCTCGCGCATCGAGCTCGAGAAGGAGCAGCAGCAGCTCGCGCAGGAGATCGCGGAGCTGCAGGCGATCCTGGGCGACGAGGCGCGCCTGCGCACGGTCGTGTCGGACGAGATGGCCGAGGTCGCCGCGACCTACGGCACCCCCCGACGCACGATCCTGCTCGAGTCGGCCGGTGGCACGAGCGTGACCGGGGCTGCGGCTGCGGCCCGCTCGGCGACGCCGCTGGAGATCGAGGACACGCCCTGCTGGGCGCTGCTCTCCGCGACGGGGCTGCTCGCCCGCACGGGGGGCGCGGAGGCCCCCGAGCGTCCGGACGACCGCCGTGCCAAGCACGACGTGCTGCGCGGCTCGGTCTCGACCACAGCGCGCGGTGAGGTCGGGGTCGTCACCTCACGCGGTCGGGTCGTGCGGGTGTCCGTGCTCGACCTGCCCTCGCTGCCGCCCACCGACGGCGCCCCGACCCTGTCGGGCGGCGTACCGCTCACCGAGGTGGTCGGGCTCGAGCGGGGCGAGGACGCCGTGGGTCTGGTCTCGCTCGCCGAGGACGCACCCACGCTCGCGCTCGCGACGGCAGGGGGCACCGTCAAGCGCGTCGTCCCGGGCGACGCGCCCGGGAACAAGGACGCGTGGGAGGTCATCGCGCTCAAGGACGGCGACGAGGTCGTCGGCTGCGCGGGCGTCACCGACACCGACGAGCTCGTGCTCGTGAGCTCGGACGCGTCGCTGCTGCACTTCCCGGCCTCGGCCGTCCGGCCGCAGGGGCGCTCCGCGGGCGGCATGGCGGGCATCAAGCTCGCGGCCGGCCAGCGGGTCGTGTTCTTCGGTGCGGTCGCTCCCGGCACGGAGGCCGCTGTCGTGACGGTCGCGGGCTCGTCGAGCGCCCTGCCCGGCACCCAGACCGGATCGGCCAAGACGACACCGTTCGAGCTGTACCCGGGCAAGGGGCGCGCGACAGGTGGTGTGCGCGCGCACCGGTTCCTGCGCGGCGAGGACACGCTCATCCTGGCGTGGGTCGGCGCGGCTCCCCCGCACGCGTCGGGCTCGGCGGGGCAGCCCCTCGACCTGCCTGCACCCGACCCCCGTCGCGACGGGTCGGGCATCGCGCTGCCGGCACCGCTGCACGCGATCGGCTGAGACCACCCACCGGAGCCGTGACCCCGACAGCCGGGGGTCACGGCTCAGGTGGTGCCACGGCGTGACCGGCCGCGGGGCGACCGGTCACCGACCGGGACCGTGCGCCCGGTGCCGGGGCGGCCAGGCGCAGGCCTGGCGGGCGACGCGCGGCCACGACGCCCGCGACGATGAGCGTCTGCCCGGCCACGTACGTCGCCATGACCCACAGGTCGGCGAGCGGTGGCTCGAGGTCCGCGAACGCCCGCAGGGCGATCAGCGCGTCCGAGACGAGGAAGACGGCGCCACCGATCCCGGTCAGCCGGTGCACCCCCGTCGCTGCCATCGCCATCGCGACCAGGCACACGCCGTACACCACCAGGGGCACCAGCAGCGACCCCGCGGCGGGCGCGCAGGCCCCCACGAGCCCGACGAGCACCCCCACGTAGGGCAGCGCGAGCCAGGGACGGCGCACGAACGGCGTCCGGTGCGCCACGGGCACGAACGCCACCAGGTAGGTGATCTGCGCCAGCAGGAAGGAGCCGACCATCGTCCGGAACGACGCGTCGGACCCCACCACGTCGGGCAGCGTGTCACCGAGCCACGAGAATCCCAGGGCGACGAGCACGAGCGTGACCCGCCGCCCCCGGTCCTGGGGCACCAGGAGCGCGAGGACGAGCGCGAGCAGCGGCATCAGCGCCCACTGCGTGGCATCCGCGACCCCGCGCGCCCCGACCACCTGGCCCACGAGGTGGGCGACGACCACCACGGCGTACAGCGTCACCGCACCGCGCACCGCGGTCGACCTGCCGCCCCACCACGTCACCACCGCACGACCGGTCACGGGACATCGCCCCCTCGGCTCTCCCGCGGGCGCCGTTGCCCGTGGTGGCGCGATGCTAGCCCGGTCAGACCTCGATCGCGTACATGACCGACCCGTGCTGCACCTCGAACCCGAGAGCCCCGTACAGCCCGTGGGCGCCCGACGGGTTCGCGGTGTCGACGTCGAGCCGTGCGTGCTGCATCCCGTCGGCGCGATACGCAGCCATGGCCGACGCGAGGAGCGCGACCGCCACACCCCGGCCCCGCCACGCCCGGCGCACGCCGAGCAGGCTCGCGTACCCGTACGTGTACCCCGTGACCGGCCAGTCGTGCTCGTAGCGGCTCGACACCAGGTACCCGGCGACCTCGCCGCTCGCCTCGTCGAGCGCGACCCGGCTCCAGGTGGGGGCGAACGTGGCGACGTGCAGCGCCCACGCCTCCGCGGTGTACGGCTCGCTCCCCCAGTGGTCGGCGAACGCGTCGTTGTGCGCGCGCCGCACCCGGTCGTCGAGCTCGTCCGTCCACGGGACCACCCGGACGCCCTCGACCGGCCGCGCCTCGGGCAGCGGCCCGGACAGCGGACGGCGCATCGACACGTAGTGGCGGGCGGGTGCGAACCCCGCGCGCGAGTACAGCGCCTTGGCGCCCTCGTCGGTGTCCTCGAGGTACGTGAGGATCCGCGCCGGGAGCTCCTTGCCCGACCCGGCCAACAGCTGCCGCGCCCGACCGTCCATCCACGCCACCAGTGCCCGACCGACCCCTCGTCCGCGCACCGCGGGGTGCACGGCGCCGTCGAGGAACACCCGCAGGGTCCCGACGTCGCCCGGGTTCGTCGAGACCTGGGCCGACGCGCGCAGCACGCCGTCACCGTCCAGCCCCGCGAGCGTGTCGCGGCGGTGGTCCTTCCAGGCGCCGTCGAACCCCTCGGCGACCTCCGCGGGAGACGTGCGGAACGGCGCGGCGTCGGCCTCTTCGACCGCGGCCCGCAGCTGCGCGAGGGCAGGGACGTCGGCCACCGTCATCGGCCGCCACGTCAGCCCGAGCGTGGCGGGTGGCAGCACCGGGGTGGTGGGCGCCGCGGCCCGGACGGCGAGCGGTCGCGAGGTCTCGGTCGTCATGGCCCCACGCTCTCCCGGTGCACGCCGCGGCGGCAAGCCGTTTTGCGCGCCCCGGTCGCCGCGCGCCACGGCCACCGCCGCCTCAGGCGTCGATGCGGCTCCGGTCGAGGTCGTCCGCGCCCGCGATGATGAAGTCCTTGCGCGGGGCGACGTCCGACCCCATGAGCAGCTCGAAGACCTGGTCGGCCCGCTGCGCACCTTCGACCGTGACCCGGCGCAGCGTGCGGTGGCGCGGGTCCATGGTCGTCTCCGCGAGCTGGTCGGCGTCCATCTCACCGAGGCCCTTGTAGCGCTGGATGTCGTCCTTGTAGCGCTTGCCGGCCTTGTCGAGCTTCTTGAGCGTCGCCACCAGCTCGGCCTCGGAGTACGTGTAGACGTACTCGTTCTTGCGGCTGCCCGCCCCGATGACCTCGATGCGGTGCAGCGGCGGCACAGCGGCGAACACCCGCCCGGCCTCGACCAGCGGACGCATGTAGCGGAAGAACAGCGTGAGCAGCAGCGTGCGGATGTGCGCGCCGTCCACGTCGGCGTCCGTCATCATCACGACCTTGCCGTAGCGCGCGGCCTCGAGGTCGAACGTCCGGCCCGATCCCGCGCCCAGCACCTGGATGATCGCGGCGCACTCGGCGTTCTTCAGCATGTCCGTGATGGACGCCTTCTGGACGTTGAGGATCTTGCCGCGGATCGGCAGCAGCGCCTGGAAGTCCGAGCTGCGCGCGAGCTTCGCGGTCCCGAGCGCCGAGTCGCCCTCGACGATGAACAGCTCGGAGCGCCCCACGTCGTCCGTCCGGCAGTCGGCGAGCTTGGACGGCAGCGTCGAGCTCTCGAGCGCGTTCTTGCGCCGCGAGATCTCCTTCTGCTTGCGCGCCGACAGCCGCGCGCGCATCTCGCCCACGACCTTGTCGAGCAGCAGCGCCGCGTGCGCCTTGTGCTCGCGCTGGGTCGAGCTCAGCAACGCCGCGAGCTCGGTGTCGACCACCTTCGCGACGATGCCCCGCACGGGGGCGGTGCCGAGCACCTCCTTGGTCTGCCCCTCGAACTGCGGCTCGGCCAGGCGGACGGTCAGCACGGCGGTGAGGCCCGCGAGCACGTCCTCCTTCTCGATGCGCTCGTTCGAGTCCTTGGCCGAGATCTTGAGCCGGCGTGCGTTGGCCTCGACGGACTTGCGCAGCGTGCGCAGCAGCGCTGCCTCGAAGCCGGCCAGGTGCGAACCACCCTTGGGCGTCGCGATGATGTTGACGAACGTGCGCACCTCGGTGTCGTACCCGGTGCCCCAGCGCAGCGCGATGTCGACCTCGCACTCGCGCTCGACCTCCTGCGGCTCGAGGTGGCCCCGCGCGTCGAGCACCGGCACGGTCTCGGTGAACGTGCCCGATCCCGTCAGGTGCCAGGTGCCGGTCACGGCCGGGTCCGGGGCGAGGTGGTCCACGAAGTCGACGGTTCCGCCCTCGTGCAGGAACGTCTCCTCGTGCGGGCCGTCGGCGCCGGGGATCCCGCGCTCGTCGCGCACGGCGATCGTGAGGCCGGGCACGAGGAAGCTGGTCTGCCGGGCGCGCGTGACGAGCTCGTCGTACGAGAACACGGCCGTCTTGGGGAACACCTGGCGGTCGGCCCAGTAGCGCACCCGCGACCCGGTGCGTCCGCGAGCGACCTTGCCCACGACCGCGAGCTCGGAGGTCGCGACGAAGGGCTCGAACGGGGACTCGGGACCCCGACCGGCGCTGTCGTCGAACGTGCCCGGCTCGCCGCGGTGGAAGGTCATCCGGTACGTCTTGCCACCACGGTCGACCTCGACGTCCAGCCGCGACGACAGCGCGTTGACGACCGACGCGCCCACGCCGTGCAGGCCGCCCGACGCGGCGTACGAGCCGCCGCCGAACTTGCCGCCCGCGTGCAGCTTGGTGAAGACGACCTCGACGCCGCTCAGCCCCGTCTTGGGCTCGATGTCGACCGGGATGCCGCGGCCGTTGTCGCGCACCTCGACCGACGAGTCGGCGTGCAGGATGATCTCGATGCGGTCCCCGAACCCGCCGAGGGCCTCGTCGACCGCGTTGTCGATGATCTCCCACACGCAGTGCATGAGGCCCCGGGAGTCGGTCGACCCGATGTACATGCCCGGGCGCTTGCGGACGGCCTCCAGGCCTTCCAGCACGGAGAGGTGCCGGGCGGTGTAGCTGGACTCTGCGGATGCTGTCGACACGAGGCCCGAGCGTAATCGCTCCGACCGACGACTCCTCGCAACCTCGCCCTCGACGCCCGCGCGGCGCTGTCGACGGCACGTCCCCCGTGCCCCGTTTGCGCGAGTTGCCGCCGCCGATCGAGCGGCGTTCCTACGCGGGGAGCGAACCTGGGCCTCCCGCTGCCGTGGTTCTCAGGGTCCGATGGTTGTATAGCACTGTGACTGGGACGACGACCGAACCGCTGACAGTGGCCGACCGTTGTGATCGCTGCAACGCTCAGGCCTACGTGCGTGTGCTCCTTCCCGTGGGCGAGCTGCTCTTCTGCGCGCACCACGCCCGCGAGCACGCCCCGAAGTTCTCGGAGCTCGCCACGCACGTCCAGGACGAGACCGACCGGCTCCTCGCCGACCACGGTGCGGGTGCCGGCGCAGCCCGCTGACGCGACCCTGACCGCCCTACGGGCCGACCACCCCCCGGTGGTCGGCCCGTAGCCGTCTCACCACCCACCGACATCTCGGAGGGGGGCGTGCGGGAGGGTGGGGTCAGGTGCGGGGGCGGGTGGAGATGCCCATCGCGGAGCGGAGGGCGAAGAGCAGCTCCCTGGTCGCGGCCCTGGCCGCGGGGTTCGACACCGAGCTGTCGAACTGGCCTGCGAGGACGGAGAACTGCTCGGTCGCGTCGAGCTCGGCGGCGACCCGGACGACGGCGTCCGCTGCGGTCCGCTCCTGGGCCATCGCGCCGCGCAGGTCGACGACGAGCCGCCGGACGGTGTCGGACACCTCGGACATCGACGGGTTCAGCCGGTCGAGCAGGCCCACGGCCCGCGAGGCGAAATCGAGCTCGTCACGTACACGTCGCAGGATCCCCTGCGCCTCTGTCTCGCTCCACACGGGGCGTGCCTGTCCTTTCCTGAGCACCGGATGAGCGCGCACAGTACCTCGCGAACCTCGGAGCCCGGCCCGTCGCCGCGGGCGCCCCGGGGCACCCCGGCGGTCGCTCGCACGAGGCCTGGACGACGACTGCCCGGGTCGGGAGACTCAGCGTCTCCCGGCCCGGGCAGCAGTCGTGGTTCGCGTGCCGCTCAGTCGAGGTAGTCGCGCAGCACCTGCGAGCGGGACGGGTGGCGCAGCTTCGACATGGTCTTCGACTCGATCTGGCGGATCCGCTCACGCGTGACGCCGTAGACCTTGCCGATCTCGTCGAGGGTCTTGGGCTGGCCGTCGGTGAGGCCGAAGCGCATCGAGACGACGCCGGCCTCACGCTCGGAGAGCGTGTCGAGCACCTGGTGCAGCTGCTCCTGGAGCAGCGTGAAGCTCACAGCGTCGGCCGGGACCACGGCCTCGGAGTCCTCGATGAGGTCTCCGAACTCGCTGTCGCCGTCCTCGCCGAGCGGGGTGTGCAGCGAGATGGGCTCGCGGCCGTACTTCTGGACCTCGACGACCTTCTCGGGCGTCATGTCGAGCTCCTTGGCGAGCTCCTCGGGCGTGGGCTCGCGGCCCAGGTCCTGGAGCATCTGCCGCTGGACGCGGGCGAGCTTGTTGATGACCTCGACCATGTGCACCGGGATACGGATGGTGCGGGCCTGGTCGGCCATGGCGCGCGTGATCGCCTGACGGATCCACCATGTGGCGTACGTCGAGAACTTGTAGCCCTTGGTGTAGTCGAACTTCTCGACCGCGCGGATCAGACCGAGGTTGCCCTCCTGGATCAGGTCCAGGAACAGCATGCCGCGGCCGGTGTAGCGCTTGGCGAGCGAGACGACGAGCCGCAGGTTGGCCTCGAGCAGGTGGTTCTTGGCCCGACGGCCGTCCGAGGCGATCCACTCGAGCTCACGACGGAACTTGGGCTCCATGGTGACGCCCGCGTTGAGCCGCTCCTCGGCGAACAGGCCGGCCTCGATGCGCTTGGCGAGCTCGACCTCCTGCTCGGCGTTGAGGAGGGCGACCTTGCCGATCTGCTTGAGGTAGTCCTTGACCGGGTCGGCCGTGGCGCCCGCGGTGACGACCTGCTGCGCGGGGGCGTCGTCGTCGTCAGCGTCGGAGTAGACGAACCCGACGCTCTCCTCGGCCTCCTCGTCGGCCTTGGCAGGCTTCTTGGCGTCGTCGGTGCCCTCGACCGCGGTGTCGTCGTCCACGACGATGTCCTCGATCTCGACCTCTTCGAGCTCGACGGCCTCCTCCGATGCGGCGGCGGCCTTCGCGGCCTTGGCTGCAGCAGCCTTGGTCGGAGCCTTGGGGGCCGCAGCGGCCTTGGTCGCGGCGGCACGGGGGGCGCGGGCCGGCTTGGCGGCGCCCTCCTCGGTGCTGCTGACCACTGCCTTGGTCGCGGTGCGCGTCTTGGCGCGCGTCGCGGCCACGGCGCGGGCTGCGGGCACGGGCTCCTCGACCATGATGCCGGCGGTCACGAGGCCGCGCATGACGGCCTTGAGACGCTTGGCGTCCTGCACGTCGGCCTGCTCGCAGGCGGTGCGGAGGGCGACCGCGTTGACACTGCCGTGGGTCCTGCCCTGACGGACGAGCTCCTGCATGGCGGGGTGCTCGAACTCACGCGGGAGTGCGGGGTGCGAAGACTGGGACGACACAAACAACCTTTCGGCAGCGAGAGACCCGGGTAGAAAGCAGCGGGCAGATGCACATTGTACCGGGCGAGATCCGGGTTGGACCGTGATCAGCGCGCGAGCAGACCTGCGCACGCCGTCCATGACGCCCACGCACGAATGCACGCTCCTGGTCAAACGGACCGCGCGGCCCGAAGATTCCCGATCTACGCCCGGGTCCCCGCCGGGCCCCGCCCGGCCCGTGTCTCCGCGAGGGTCAGACCGCGTCGGGCTTGACCGCGAGCACCGGGCACGGCGAGTCGAGCAGGATGCGCTGGGCGTTCGCCCCGAGGATCAGCTTGCCGACAGGGCTCCGACGGCGCAGCCCGATGACGATGAGCCGCGCACCGATCTCCTCGGCCGTGCTGATGAGGTCCTCGGCGACGTCACGCCCCCGGCTGAGCACCCGGATCTCGTACGTCACACCCAGCGTGTCGAGCTGGCCGCGGATCCCGTCGAGCGCGGCGTCGAGGTCCCTCCGCTGCTCCGGGGTCTCGTCACCGCGGTCGCTGACGACGACGACGAGCCGCTCCGCTCGACGCTGTGCCTCCGTCGCCGCGACATCGAGGGCGGTCTGCCCCTCCGGTGTCGCCAGGTAGCCGACCACTATGCCCATCGGATCTCCTCCAGCGTGCTCTCGCGACCATCGCGAGCTGTGACGCTACCGGAGCGCGGGGCCTCGGACGACCTCTACACGGCCGTGGGCGCACGTCAGCCGGACCTCACCCACCCCGGCGGGAGCGCAGCTGCGAGCGCGTCGTCGAGCAGGCAGGCCAGGCGGTGGGCCGGGTCGTGGGCCCGGGCCTGCGCCACGAGGATGCTCGCGCGCACCCCGTCGCCCTGCCACCAGGCGAGCATCGCGAGGAGCGTCAGGGCCGGCGCCTGGGCATCACGGCGCCCGTGCGCGACGACGCGTTCGAGCGTCTGCACGTGGGCCGCGGTGGGGCCGGGAGGCGGGGGCTGCGCGCTCTGGGGGTCGACGATGACGCCGACGGCCGCGCCCATCGCCCGCATGTCGGCGGGGTCGTCGGACCGCACCGACCGCTCGGCGAGGTCGCCCGTGCCCGGGACCATCGAGACGAGGACCGCGTCGCGCACCCGGCGGTCGGTCAGCCCGACCTCGATGCGTCCGAGGACCGCGGCCCGGGTCGGCTCCGCGCCGTCCTGCACGGCCCGTACCGCGGCACGCCACGCCGCCAACGACTGCTCACGCCAGGCCACCTGCGCGGCGGCTCCACCCTGTTCCGCGAGGACCTGGCGGGCCTGCCAGCGGCGCGCGACGCGGGCGACAGCGCGGCGGGCGTCGGCCGGGGCCGTCCGCACCCGCCCCACACCCGTGCGCGAGCGCGCGACGCACGATCCCGCGAGGACCATGTGGGCACCCACCGAGGTCGACTCGAGCTCGGCGAGCGGCCGCCCTCCGACGGGGCAGCACCGCACGTCCTCGCAGTCCAGGGCGAGGTAGCCGGTCGCGGTGACGACCCAGACCGGCACGTCACCCAGGGGAACGGCCGCCCCCTCGCGGAAGTGGGTCGCGGCGGCGCGGGCACCGACGGGGTCCAGCCCCGGCCCGCGGGGATCGGCGTCCGTGTACAGGACCAGCACCGTGCGCGCAGCGCGGTCGGCACCGAGGTGCGCGACGAGCCCGCGGGCCACCTGTGGCCCGCCCTGCGGGTCCGCCAGGTCGGGCAGGTCGACCCGGGCGACGAGCCCCACCCGCCCTCGGGGGGCGCGCAGGCTCACAGCGACCGCGCTCTCGTGCGGGTGGAAGCCCAGCTGGTGGGGCAGGTAGGCCAGGAGCTCGCGCGGTTCGTCGACCCGGAGGGTGGTGGTGTCCATGACGGCTAGACCACCGCACCCCGCGCGGCCCGGTGGAGCAGCCCGCGGCGACCTGTGGACGTCCGAGCGGCGCCACCTGCTGGGGGTGGCCACGCGCTCCCGTGGGCACCGCAGGACGCAGGCTACGGTGGCTCCCGTGCTCCCTCCCGACCGCCGCGCGCTGCCCGCCCTCGCCCTGACGGCGCTGCTGGCCGTGGCCGTCAGCGGCTGCACGGGCGACTCGGCGCCCGGCGCGAGCCCCGTGGCAGCCGTGTCCGCGACCGCGTCGCCCTCCCCCACCGAGTCCCTGCTCGCCGAGGCGCCCGACGAGCACTCGCAGGTCGGCGCCCTGGTCGAGGGCTTCCCGTCCGACCTCCTGCCGGTCCCCGAGGGCGCCGACGTGCTCGTGTCCGCCGCGGAGCCCGTCGACGGCACCGACATCACGACCGTCAGCCTCAACCTCCGCGCGCCGCAGGACGCCACGGCGCTCGTCGACAGCCTGCGCCAGCCGCTGCTCGCCGCGGGATTCACCGAGGCCCCCGTCGCGCAGAGCGAGCCGGGGCTCGCCGCCCAGACGACGTTCACGCGGGGCGACGGCTCGGAGTTCCTCGTGGTCGGGGTCCTCGACCGCGACGGCGTGCGCACCCTCACCCTGGGCGGACGCGTCCGCACCGGGACCTGAGCCCCCCGTAGGCTGCTCGCGTGAGCCCCACCAACCTGGTCGACGTCGAGGACGTCCGTTCCCGCGTGGACGCCGTCCTCGCCTCCCACGTGGCCGACCTGACGGTCCGGCTCGCCGCGTCGAGCTCCGACGCCGCACCCCTCGCTGACGCCGTCGCGCAGATGCTCTCGGGCGGCAAGCGGCTGCGGGCCGCGTTCTGCTACTGGGCGTGGCGCGCGCACGGCGGGGAGGTCGGCTCAGCGGCCTCGGACATGGTGGTCCGGGTCGGTGCCGCTCTCGAGCTGTTCCAGGCCGCGGCGCTGTTCCACGACGACGTCATGGACGACTCGGACACGCGCCGCGGGCTGCCTGCGGCCCACCGTGTGTTCGCAGCGCTGCACGAGCGCGAGGGCTGGAACGGTGACGCACGGCGCTTCGGCGAGGCCGCGGCGATCCTGCTCGGCGACCTGGCGCTCGTGGTGAGCGAGGAGGCGTTCGCGAGCGCGACCGCGGGCGAACCGGCCGCGGTCGCCGCGCCCGCCCGTGCCGTCTTCGACCTCATGCGCTCGGAGGTCACGGTCGGTCAGTACCTCGACGTGCTCGCGCAGGCGCTGCCGTGGGGCGAGGACCCGGCGGCCGACGAGGTCCGCGCACGCGAGGTCATCCGCGCGAAGTCCGCGCGGTACAGCGTCGAGCACCCGCTCGCGCTGGGCGCGACGCTCGCCGGCGCGACCCCCGAGCAGGTGCTCGCGCTGCGCGAGGTCGGTCTGCCGCTCGGCGAGGCCTTCCAGCTGCGCGACGACCTGCTGGGCGTGTTCGGCGACCCGGCCGCGACCGGGAAGCCCGCGGGCGACGACCTGCTCGAGGGCAAGCGCACAGTCCTGGTGGCCCGTGCCGTCGCGCGGGCCCGCGCCGCGGGCGACGACGCCACGGTCGACCTCGTCCGGGCGCAGCTGGGGCAGCGTGACCTCGACGAGCCAGCGGTGCAGGAGCTGGCCCGGGCCATCGGGGTCACCGGTGCGCCGGACGACGTCGAGGCCCTGATCGCCCTGCTGAGCGCGCGCGCCTTCGACGGGCTGGACCGGCTCGGACTGACCGAGCCCGGCCACGAGATGCTCGTCCGGCTCGGGCACGCGGCCGTCGACCGCCACGCCTGACCGCAGACGCGCCTCACCCCTCGGGGCGTGCCCACGCGGGGCACTCCCCGCGACTGCTCAGAGCAGGGTCTGCGCCCGACGCCGCACGGCCGTCTTGGCACCGCTGCGCAGCGCGTCGATCGGGCGGGTGGCGAGCTGATCGTCCTCGGTGAAGAGCCACTCGATGATCTCGGCATCGTCGAAGCCCGCATCGCCCAGGACGGTGAAGGTGCCCTGGAGAGCGGCGAGCACGGTCCACGCCGGGGCGGACTCCTCGGCCTCGTCGTCGCGCGGGCGGGTGGGTGCGGACGGGTTCGCGAGGTGCGCGGGCACCAGGAAGTCCTCGGGCACCGACAGGACGCGCGGGTCACCCCGCCGGACGCCCACGAGCCGCCCCTCCTGCACGATCCGACGCACCTTGCCCACGTCGATGCCGAGCCGCTCGGCGACATCGGGCAGCGTGAGCCACGAGTTGACGAGCTTGTCCAGGTCTGCGGTGTCGTTCACGGCGTCCAGCGTACGCACCTCGCGAGGTTCACCCGTTCGCCGACGGACGTGACCGCCACAATTCCCCCGGCCCGCTTTCGTTCGCCCCCGTCCTCGGATACGTTCGCATTCTGTCACTTGAGTCACATCAGCAACATCCATCACTTCAGTCTCAGAGGTTCACCGATGACGCAGCCCGTCGCCACCGCCTGCACCGCCCCCGCTGACGCCGCACCCGCGGGCGCCGAGCAGGGTCGTGCCCGCCGTCTGGGTGCGAGCGCGGGGGCCACCCTCGCGCTGGCCGCCGTCGCCGTCACCTCGGCCGGCTCGCCCGCGCACGCGGACGAGCAGTACACCGTGCGTCAGGGCGACACCGTGAGCCACATCGCGGCGCGCACCGGCACGAGCGTGCAGTCGATCGCCCGCGCCAACGCGCTCGCCGACGTGGCCCGGATCCGGGTCGGCCAGCAGCTCACGATCCCGTCGGCCGGCACAGCAGCCGCCCCCCTGACGACGACGATCGCACCCGCCGCGGCGACGCACACCGTCGCATCGGGCGAGACCGTCTCGAAGATCGCCGCGCGCTACGGCACGACCGTCCAGGCGGTCGTCGCCGCCAACGGCCTCGACTCCCGCGCCCTGATCCGCATCGGCCAGCAGCTCAGCATCCCGGGCACCACCGCGACGACGCCGACCACGGCCGCCCCGACCGCGACCGTCGCCGCTGCCACGACGAGCACCGCCACCACGACCCACACCGTCGCATCGGGCGAGACCGTCTCGAAGATCGCCGCGCGCTACGGCACGACCGTCCAGGCGGTCGTCGCCGCCAACGGCCTCGACTCCCGCGCGCTCATCCGCATCGGCCAGCAGCTGAGCATCCCGGGACAGGTGCAGGAGCCGCAGGCCCAGCTGGTCGGGAACACCTTCGCCGGACGCACCTACGCGGACGCGGTGGTCGCCTCGGCGAACGCGAACAAGGCGACGCTGCTGGCCATCGGCGTCCCGTCGAAGGCCGACATGCAGGCCAAGGTCTCCACGACCGCCCGCTCGATGGGCGTAGACCCCTCGCTCGCGCTCGCCGTCGCGTTCCAGGAGTCGGGCTTCAACCACACGTCGGTCTCGCCCGCCAACGCGATCGGGACCATGCAGGTCATCCCGAGCTCGGGCGAGTGGGCCTCGCAGCTCGTGGGCCGCCAGCTCAACCTGCTCGACCCGGACGACAACGTCGTGGCGGGCGTCGCGATCCTGCGGTCGCTCGTCAAGAGCGCCCCGGACCTGCCGACGGCGATCGCCGGCTACTACCAGGGCGCGAGCTCGGTCAAGCGCAACGGCATGTACGCCGACACCCGCCGCTACGTCGCGAACATCCAGACGCACATGGCGCGGTTCCGGTGAGCCCGCGCCTCCCCGTCGCACCCAGCGCGCGCCCGTAGACTGCGGACGTGGGAGCAACCGTCATAGATCCACTCGTCGGCCGACTGGTCGACGGGCGCTACGAGGTCGTGTCCCGCATCGCGCGTGGTGGCATGGCCACCGTCTACCTGGCCGTGGACCGACGACTGGACCGCGACGTGGCCCTCAAGGTCATGCACGCGCACCTCGCCGAGGGCACGAGCGGGTCGGCGTTCATCGCCCGGTTCCGCCGGGAGGCCCGCGCAGCCGCCCGCCTGACCCACCCGGGGCTCGTCGCCGTGCTCGACCAGGGCGTCGACGGCGAGATGAGCTATCTCACGATGGAGTACGTCGACGGCACGAACCTGCGCCGGCACCTCGAGGAGCAGGGTTCGCTCACCGTGGGCGGCGCGCTGCGGATGCTCGAGCAGATCCTCGACGCGCTGGCCGCCGCGCACCGCGCCGACCTGGTGCACCGCGACATCAAGCCCGAGAACGTGCTGATCGCCGCGGACGGACGCGTCAAGGTCGCCGACTTCGGGCTGGCCCGCGCCGTCACCGAGGTCACGGCCACCGCCACGGGCACCGTGCTGGGCACCGTGGCCTATCTCGCCCCCGAGCTCGTCTCGCAGGGGTCCAGCGACGCCCGGACCGACGTCTACGCGTGCGGCGTGCTGCTGTACGAGATGCTCACCGGCCGCCAGCCGTTCACGGGCGAGACCCCCATCCAGGTCGCGTTCCAGCACGTCAACAACGACGTGCCCTCCCCGTCCGTGCTGGTCGGATGGCTGCCTGCCGAGGTCGACGAGCTGGTCGGGGCGCTCGCCGCCCGCGCGCCCGCTGACCGGCCCGTGCACGCCGGCGCGGCGCTCGACCTGGTCCGCCGCACCCGCGCCAGCCTCGACGACGCAACCCTCGCCCGCCGGGCCGACGTGGACCCGACGATCAGCCTTCCCGCCGCGACCGATCCTGGCAGCGGCGACCCGGGGTCGGCCGACGACGACGCCGCCACGACGCGCCTCGAGCTCCCCGCCGCGGGCAGCACGGTCGCGCTGCCGATCGGCTCCTTCGCCGTGGACGGCACCGGGACGGGGGACGACGCGGCCCCCGCACGCCGCGGACGTCGCCGCCGTTGGGCGGTGGTGGCCGCGCTGCTCGTCGTGCTGCTCACGGCCGGGTCGTGGTGGTTCGTCACCGCCGGCCCGGGCGCGTACACGACCGTCCCGCCGATCCTGGGCGAGACCGAGGCCGAGGCGGTCGCGATCCTCGGCGACGCCGGCCTCGGCGCCGACCCGGTCACCGACTACGACGACGACGCCGCGCAGGGAACGGTCTTCCGCGCGGACCCCGCCGAGGGCGGCAAGGTCCGCAAGGACGGCACCGTGAGGTTCACCGTCTCGCTGGGCCCGGACCTGGTGGTCGTCCCCGGCGGCCTGGTCGGAGCGATGCAGGCCGACGCGTTCCGCGCCCTCGAGGAGGCGGGCCTCGTGCCCGAGACCGCCGACGGCGAGCACTACTCCGACACCGCGGCGACCGGCTCGGTGCTCGAGGCCTCCGCGGAGGCCGAGGCGCAGCTCAAGCGCGGCAGCACCGTGGTGCTCACGCTCTCGAGCGGTCCGGCGCCGGTGACGGTGTTCTCGGTCGTGGGGGCCTCGCAGGAGGACGCGACGAGCTCGCTCGAGGGCGCCGGGCTGAAGGTCGCGGTCGAGACCGCGTTCTCGGACACCGTGAAGAAGGGGCTCGTCATCTCGCAGTCCCCCGCGGCCGACACGACCGGGCACCGCGGCGACACCGTGACCCTGACGGTCTCGGACGGCCCCGAGCTGGTCGCCGTCCCGGACGTCTTCGGCCAGCAGTACGAGCGGGCCAAGGAGATGCTCGAGTCGGCCGGGTTCAAGGTCAAGCGCGAGAACGTCCTCGGCGGGCTCTTCGGCACCGTGCGCGAGCAGAGCATCGCGAAGGGCGAGATGGCCCCCAAGGGCACGGAGATCGTCCTCAAGGTCGTCTGACCTCCCACGCCGACGACGGCGGCTCCCGACAGACACGTGTGGCCGGTGACCCGAGGGTCACCGGCCACCGTCGTGCGACGTGGGGCGCTCAGGCCTTGCGGAGCAGCTCCACGACCTGGAACGCCATCTCGAGCGACTGCTGGTGGTTCAGGCGCGGGTCCACGAGCGTCTCGTACCGGCGGGCCAGGCCCGCGTCGTCGATCTCCTCGCTGCCCCCGAGCACCTCGGTGACGTCGTCGCCGGTGAGCTCGATGTGCAGCCCGCCGGGCACGGTGCCGAGCGCGCGGTGCACCTCGAAGAAGCCCGCGACCTCGTCCATGACGTCCGTGAAGCGGCGCGTCTTGTAGCCGCTCGCCGAGGTGATGCCGTTGCCGTGCATCGGGTCGCACACCCAGGTGACAGGCCGGCCGTCGGCCGCGACCTTCTCGACGATGGACGGCAGCAGCTCACGGATCTTGCCCGCACCCATGCGCGTGATGAACGTGATGCGCCCGGGCTCGGCGTTCGGGTTGAGCTTGTCGACGAGCGCGAGCGCGTCGTCCCCCGTCGTGGTCGGCCCGAGCTTGATGCCGATGGGGTTGTGCACGCGCGAGAAGTAGTCGACGTGCGCCCCGTCGAGCTGCCGGGTGCGCTCCCCGATCCACAGGAAGTGGGCCGAGCAGTCGTACGGCAGCCCGGTGCGCGAGTCGATGCGCGTGAGCGGCCGCTCGTAGTCGAGCAGCAGCCCCTCGTGGCTCGAGAAGAACTCGACCGACCGCAGCGCGTCGAAGTCGGCACCGCACGCCGCCATGAAGCGGATGGCCCGGTCGATCTCGGCCGCGATCTCGTCGTAGCGCGAGTAGGCCGGGTTGGCCATGAAGCCGCGGTTCCACTCGTGCGCCCGCAGCAGCGACGCGAAGCCGCCCGTCGTGAACGCCCGGATGAGGTTCAGCGTCGAGGCGGACGTGTGGTACGCCTCGAGCAGCCGCTGCGGGTCGGGCTGACGGTCCTGCGGGGTGAACTCGAACCCGTTGATGATGTCGCCGCGGAACGCGGGCAGCGTCACGTCGCCGCGCGTCTCGGTGTCCGAGCTGCGGGGCTTGGCGTACTGCCCGGCCATGCGACCCATCTTGATCACGGGCAGGCTCGCGCCGTACGTGAGGACGACGGCCATCTGCAGGATCGTCTTGATCTTGTTGCGGATGTTGTCGGCCGTGGCGGTCGCGAACGTCTCGGCGCAGTCCCCACCCTGGAGCAGGAACGCCTCGCCCCGGCCCGCCGCGGCGAGGCGGGCGCGCAGCGCGTCCGCCTCACCGGCGAAGACCAGGGGCGGGAGCCCCGACAGGCGGTTCGTGACGCGTTCGACGGCGTCGACGTCGGGCCAGCTGGGCTGCTGGCTCGCGTTGAGCGTGCGCCAGTGGTCGAGGCCCCGGAGGACCTCCGGGTCCGCCTCGACGCTCATGAGTGATCTGCGGGCACGAGGGGCTGGCCGATCTCCTCGAGCATCGCGCCGAACCACGGCTGGCTGACGTCGAACGCCTTCCCGCCCGCGATGCGCGGGAACGCGATGGCCTTGAGGCGGTCGCCGTCCTCCTCGTCGTGGCCGATGACGCCGGCGTCGCCCTTGAGCGCGCACTCGACCGCGAAGTCGGTCATCGACTTGATGAGGCGCAGGTCCTCGGGGTTGGCGGCCGCGGCGCGCGAGAAGTAGCCCGACTTCTGGACCATCGTCTTCTCGGCACCGAGCTTCTCGGCGAACTGCTTCGCGAACCACGCGCCGGGGTTGATCGTGTCGAGCTTGACGTGGCCGAACGGGTCGCGGGGCACCTCGGCGCCCGACGCCTCGAGCTGCTCGACGATCTCGTGCATGCCCGCACCCTCGGACAGGAAGATGTTGACGTTGCCGATCTCGTCCATGATGCCGCGCAGGCGGGCAGCCTCGGCGTCGATGTCGAGCGCGAGCTCGGGCACGAACACGGCGTGGATGTCCCAGCGCTCGCGCGTCTCACCGATGCCGGGGACCCACTCGCGGCTGTCGAGCCGCTTGCGGTAGTCGGCCGCGGCGGCGGCGGTCAGCCACCCGCAGTGCCGGCCCATGACCTCGTGCACGATGAGCATGCGCGGGCCCGAGCGGTGCTCGCCGATGACGTTCTCCGCGAACTTCGCGGTCTCCTCGGCAGCGGTCCACGCGCCCAGCGACTGGCGGATCGGGACGACGTCGTTGTCGATCGTCTTCGGCAGGCCGACGACGGTCAGGTGGTAGCCGTGCTCCTCGAGGTACGCAGCCAGGTCGGCGGCCGTGGTGTTCGTGTCGTCACCACCGATGGTGTGCAGCACGTCCACGCCGTCCTTCTGGAGCTGCTCGGCGGCGACCTGGAGCGGGTCCTGGCCCTCCTGCACGAGACCCCGCTTGACGCAGTCCGCGGCGTTGGTGAGCTTGACCCGCGAGTTCCCGATCGGCGAGCCGCCGAAGCCGTGCAGCAGGCCCGCGCGCGAGCGCGTCTCGTCGTCCACGACGATCGAGTTCCCGGTCAGCAGACCGTGGTAGCCGTACTGGTAGGCGATGATCTCGATCTCCGGCGCGATCTCGGTGTAGCGCTCGATGAGGCCACCGACGGCGGAGGACAGGCACGGGGCGAAGCCGCCTGCGGTCAGGAGAGCGACGCGACGAACCGACATGAGAAACACCTCTCGTTGTTCAACACAGCTGGCCTTGCAGATGTTGCAGGCTCGCCGCGGGCCACGATCAGGCCCTTGGTCCGGGGGGACCCTCACCGTCTGTGACGGCGACGACTGTCATCCTACTGAGGTGGGCGCGTCGTCCTCGGGCGGTCCCGGAACCTGGACGTCGGGGGCGGGCCGTCCTCCGGGCGCGGTGGGCAGGTGCTCGGCAGGGTCCGCGGTGACCGCGGGGTGCCCGGTCGCGATGCGCGCCTTCTGGGTCGCGGCGTAGACGTCGACGTACTCCTGGCCCGAGAGGCTCATCACCGCGTACATGATCTCGTCGGTCACGGCGCGCAGGATGAACCGGTCGTCCTCCATGCCCGCGTAGCGGCTGAAGTCGAGGGGCTTGCCGATCACGACGCCGAGGCGCTGCGGGCGGGGGAACTTGGAGCCCAGCGGCTGGGCCTTGTCGGTGCCGACCATGACCACGGGGACCACCGGCGCACCGGACTCGAGCGCGAGCCGCGCCACGCCCGTCTTGCCGCGGTACAGGCGCCCGTCGGGGCTCCGGGTGCCCTCGGGGTAGATCCCGAACAGGTTGCCGTCCTGGAGCACCTTGAGGCCCGTGGTGAGCGCCGCCTCGCTGGCCTTGCCGCCGCCACGGTCGACGGGGATGGTCCCGACCCCGCGCATGAATCCCGCAGTGAGCCGGCCTTTGATCCCCGAGCCGGTGAAGTACTCCGACTTGCCGATGAAGACGATCTTGCGGTCGAGCACGAGCGGCAGCACGAACGAGTCGATGACGGCGAGGTGGTTGCCGGCGAGGATCGCCCCGCCCTCGGCGGGCACGTTCTCCGCGCCCCGCACCCATGGACGGAACAGGAGGTGCAGCAGCGGTCCCACCAGGACCCGCTTCATCAACCAGTAGAACAACCTGCCACCTTCCGACCTCGCGCCCGCGGACGACGTGCGCGCCCGTTGCCCTGGTGTCCGACTCTAGAGTGCTCCCATGGGACCTGGCCCCGAAGAACCCGACGACGACGCCATCGAGCACGGCTCCGACGCCTCCGCGGAGGACTCGGTCGCGCCGGTGCCGACCGACGAGGAGCGCTGGGCCGCGATCGTCGCGGAGCTCGGAGAGCTCGACCAGGGCGCCCCGCAAGGTCCTGCCGTAACCTACCCCGTCGCCCCCTGGGTGTCCGACCCCCGCGTCGTGCGGGCGGCGAACGACGCCGCCGACGAGCCCTCCGTGACCGGGCGCGACTGGGACGGGACCCGCCAGATCGACGAGGCGGAGGCCCTGGTCGACGAGGACGAGCACTTCGTCCCGCCCGACCCCGGACCGGTGCTCGGCGGCGATCCGCTGCTGACCATGGCCTGGCTGGCCGCGGGGGGCATGCCCGTGCTCCTGCTCGTGATCGTCATCGCCTGGCAGGGCGCGCCGAGCGCGCTCATCCAGGCCGCAGGAGTGGTGTTCCTGCTGGGCGTGGGCGTGCTCGTCTGGCGCATGCCGAACCGCCGGGACGACGCCGACGACGACACGGGCGCCGTCGTCTGAGCGGACCCGCCGCGGGCAGGACGTGCGGTCCCGCCCACGGCGTGTCGCGGTGTCCTCAGACGCGCGAGAGGTCGGCCGCGCCGACGATGCCCGCGTCGTTGCCCATCGCTGCGAGCTCGATGCGCGCCTCGGGGCGGTAGCCCCGCGCCGAGAGCTGCTCGGCGAACGCGTTGCGGACGGGGGCGAGCAGCAGGTCGCCGGCAGCGCCGACGCCGCCGCCGATCACGATGAGCTCGGGGTCGATGAGCGCGGCGACGGACGCCGAGCCCTCGCCGATCCACCGGCCGAGGTTGGCGAGCAGCTCGATCGCGAGCACGTCACCCTCCTGGGCGGCCTGCGTGACGTCCGGGCCGGTGAGCTGGTCGACGTCGCCCCCGACGAGCTCGAGCAGGCGCGCAGCGCGCTCGGGCTGGGTGATGAGCGCGGACTGCGCGTCACGCACCAGGGCGCTCCCGGAGGCGTACTGCTCCCAGCAGCCCTCGTGCCCGCAGCCGCAGTAGTGCCCACCGGGCACGACGCGCATGTGCCCGACCTCGGCCGCCACGCCCCAGGCGCCGCGCACGAGCTTGCCGCCGATCACGAGCGCGCCGCCGAGCCCGGTGCCGACGGTCAGCATGAGCATGTCGTCGACGTCGCGCCCGACACCGAACCGGAACTCGGCCCAGCCCGCCGCGTTGGCGTCGTTCTCGACCACGATGCGCACGTCGTCACCGACGAGGGCGCCGACGCGCTCGTCCAGGGGGTAGTTGCGCCACGCGAGGTTCGGCGCGAACAGCACGCCCGAGCGGTCGGACGAGACGAAGCCGGCCGCGGCCAGGCCGATCGACCCGACCTCGTACGACGACGACAGCTCGGCGTAGATCTCGCCGATCGCCTTGTCGATCGAACCGGCGTCGTCGGGCTCGGTCACCCGCCGGGTCTGGGCGAGGATGTTGCCGTCCTCGTCCACCACCCCGGCGGCGATCTTCGTTCCGCCGATGTCCACACCGATGGCGTGCATGTCCGTCCCTGCTCCCCGCATGGTCGTGCCGGGCTGTGCGAGTGGTTGGAGAACCGGGCTCGTGCTCCGGTCCAGATGTGGGTCTCACGCTAGCGTGCGCCCGCGCCTCGGCGCGTCCACGTCCTGGCGCTGACGCCCCGGCATGGTAACCGTCGACGGAAGTCGGCGGCCGGTACGAAGGTCCCGGTATCGTGGATCTTCTCGCTTCGCCCACCTGCCACTGGAGTCAGCATGGACGAGTACCGCTCCCCCGCCCTCGTCGAGGTCGATCCCGACGAGAACCTCAACGACCTGCTCGCGGCACGCGTCGCCGCGATGCCCGACGCGACCTTCATCGAGCGCAAGCGCACCGAGGACGGTCCGTGGGAGGCCGTCACCGCGCGGCAGTTCGACGCCGACGTGGTCGCCGTGGCCAAGGGTCTGGTCGCACGGGGCGTCGCACCGGGCGACCGCGTCGGGATCATGTCGCGCACGCGCTACGAGTGGACGCTGCTCGACTGGGCCATCTGGGCCACGGGTGCCGTCCCAGTCCCGGTGTACGAGACCTCGTCCGTCGAGCAGGTGCTGTGGATCACCACGGACGCCGACGTGTCGATGCTGTTCGTCGAGAACGACGCCCACGCCGCGACGGTCGCCGAGGCGCGCGCCGACGCCCCGGACCTCACCGACGTGCTCGTGATCGACGACGGCGCGCTCGACCTGCTCCGCGCTGCGGGGGGCGAGGTCGACGACGCCGAGATCGTCCGCCGGCGGGGGCTCGCCCGCCTCGACGACCTGGCCACGATCATCTACACGTCGGGCACCACGGGACGACCCAAGGGCGCCGAGCTCACGCACGGCAACTTCGTGGTGCTGACCCGCAACGCGGTCGAAGGGCTCGGCGAGGTGGTGCAGACCCCCGGGGCGCGCACCCTGCTGTTCATGCCCCTGGCGCACGTCTTCGCACGTTTCGTCGAGGTGCTGTGCGTGCCGGCCGGCTGCGTCCTGGCCCACACGCCCGATACGAAGAACCTGCTGCCCGACCTGGCCTCGTTCAACCCCACGTTCATCCTGTCGGTGCCGCGGGTGTTCGAGAAGGTCTACAACTCGACCGAGCAGAAGGCCGCGGCGGGCGGAAAGCGCAAGATCTTCCAGTGGGCCGCGGCGACCTCGATCGCGTACTCGCGGGCCCTCGACGCGCCGCACGGCCCCGCGCTGGCCCTGCGCCTGCAGCACAAGGTCGCGGACGTGCTGGTCTACTCCAAGCTGCGCACAGCGCTGGGCGGCCGCGTCGAGTGGGCCATCTCGGGCGGTGCGCCGCTCGGTGAGCGCCTGGGCCACTTCTACCGCGGGATCGGCCTCAGGGTGCTCGAGGGGTACGGCCTGACCGAGACGACAGCACCGTCGACCGTCAACCGGCCCGGCCTGACGAAGATCGGCACCGTCGGTCCCCCGCTCCCCGGCGCGGGGGTGCGCATCGCCGCTGACGGCGAGATCGAGGTCTGCGGCCCGCACGTCTTCCGCGGGTACCACCGCAACGACGCCGCGACCGCCGAGGTCTTCGACGGCGACTGGTTCCGCACCGGCGACCTGGGCACCCTCGACGACGAGGGCTACCTGCGGATCACGGGTCGCAAGAAGGAGATCATCGTGACCGCGGCGGGCAAGAACGTCGCCCCGGCCGTGCTCGAGGACCGCCTGCGCAGCCACCCTCTCATCAGCCAGGTCGTGGTGGTCGGCGACGCCCGCCCGTACATCGGGGCGCTCGTCACGCTCGACGCCGAAGGGCTGCCGGGCTGGCTCGCCGCGCACGGGCGCACCGAGATCACGATCGCGGAGGCCGCGCTCGACGCCGAGGTGCTCGCCTCGATCGAGAAGGGTGTCGAGCGTGCCAACCGGGCCGTCTCGCGTGCCGAGTCCATCCGCAGGTACCGCGTCCTCGCGACCGACCTCACGATCGCGAACGGGTACCTCACGCCCAAGCTGAGCGTGCGGCGCGCGCAGGTGGTCAAGGACTTCGCGGCAGACATCGACGCGCTCTACGACGCCGCCCGCGTCGACAGCTGACCTCGAGCGGCCGCCCCGGGCCCCGCACCGCCTCCGCGGTGGCGCGGGGCCCGGGCCGGTCTACAGGCGCGACAGGCGGGCCAGCAGCGTCTCGGCAGGCACGGCCCACGCCCCCGCGGCCTGCACGTCGTTCGCGACCTGCTGGTCGCTCGTGACCACCACCACGACCCGGCCCGCGGGCTCGGCGTGCACGAGCCGACGGATGAGGTCGTCCGCGATCTCTCCCACCGAGAACAGCACCCTCAGGGTGCGCGGCGTCCCGGGCGTCCCGGCGGGGGCCCGCGACCCGGGCTGACCGTCGAAGCAGCACGTGATCTCGGCGCCGGTGCGGGCCGCGACGTTCGCGAGCTGGTCGACCAGCCGGCGACGCTGCTCGGTCAGGGTGAGCTGCGGGTACCCCGACTTCGTGACGTTGTAGCCGTCGACCACCAGGTGCGCGTGCGGCAGCGCGAGCAGCTCGTCCAGCAGCGCCGGGTCCTGCACCTCGCGCCCCCGTGACGTGGGGCGCGACCCCCCGCTCGCTGCGCGGGGGGCCACGGCGTCGGCGGGACGGACGTCGACCGGTGGCAGCGCGAGCTCGTGGCGCAGCGCCGCACCGGCGTCCACCAGCGTGTCCAGCAGCAGCCGGGCCCGGACCGTGGCGACGTCCTGGGCCAGGCGCACCTCGCCGCGTGCCGCGACGTGCTCGGCGGCCGCCGCCCTGCGCTGCTCGTCCGCACGGGTCGACGCCGCGACGGCCTCGGCCCGTGCTCGCTCGGCCTCGGCACGCTCGGCCTGCGCCGCGGCCAGGGCCTGGCGCCCCTCGCTGCGTGCCCGGTCGGCGTCCGAGCGCAGCCGGCGCTGCTCGCGGCGCAGCGTGGCCGCCTCGTCGAGCGCGCGGGCGGCCTCGAGCCGTGCGGTGCCGAGCTCGACGACCAGCCGGGCGGCCTCGGCCTCGGCCCGCTCTGCCCGACGCCCCGCGGTGGCCAGGAGCGCGTCGACGGGTGGGCCGCCCGGGGCTTCGTGGGGCGCGGTGAGGCGTGCTGCGGCCTGCCGCGCGAGCTCGGGCCACCCCTCGGGTCGCAGCAGCCACGCCCCCGCCGCGACCTCGGCGGGCTCGGCCGACGCGAGCCTGGCGAGCGCACCGGTGTCGGGCGGGTCACCGGCCCCCGCGACGAGCGCGTCCGCGAGCTCGGGCCGGGCGTGGCTCCAGACCCGCGCGACCCGCCCGCGGAACGCGTCGTCGTGCTCGAGCGCGTGCCACAGCGGCTGAGCACCGGCGCTCGCGCGGCGGCGGGGTGCGAACCGCTGCACCTGCCGAAGGCCCGCGGGAACCGCCGCGGCGTCGAGCGTCCCCAGCACCTCGGCCGCGGTACGGACCAGGCCGGCCCGCACCTCCTCGGGCAGCTCACCGGACATCCCGGGAGCTGCGTCGTCGTGCGGGTCCTCGCTCATGCGCCCACCCTAGGCGGGCACCCCCGACCGGACGTGTCGGCACCGGCGGATACCGTGCACGCCATGCCGTTCCACCCGCCGTCCCCGCCCTCGGGACGTGCCGACCTCACCTACCCCCCGTCCGGCCGGCCCGTGCAGCTCGCGCTCGACGAGCTCGGCACCCCGCTCTCGGACGTCACGTTCGTCGTGGTCGACCTCGAGACGACCGGGGGCACCCCGCAGACGTCCGCGATCACCGAGATCGGTGCCGTCAAGGTGCGCGGCGGCGAGGTGCTGGGCGAGTTCCAGACCCTGGTGAACCCGGGCGGCCCCGTCCCGGCGTTCATCTCGGTGCTCACGGGCATCACGACGGCGATGGTCGTCGAGGCGCCGCGCATCGAGGAGGTGCTGCCGAGCTTCCTCGAGTTCGCGCAGGGCGCGGTGCTGGTGGCGCACAACGCGCCGTTCGACATCGGGTTCCTGCGGGCCGCCGCGGCGCAGACCCACCACGCGTGGCCGGGTGCCCAGGTGGTGGATACCGTGCGCCTCGCCCGCCGGGTCGTGACGCGCGACGAGGCCCCGAACCACAAGCTCGGCACCCTGGCCGCCCTGTTCCACGCGACGGTCACCCCCGAGCACCGGGCGCTCGCAGACGCCCGCGCGACGGTCGACGTGCTGCACGCGCTCCTCGACCGGCTCGCGCCGCTGGGCGTCACGCACCTCGAGGACCTGGCGACCGCGACCGACCCGGTGCCTGACGCGGTCCGGCGCAAGCGTCACCTGGCCGACGACCTGCCCGACGCGCCGGGCGTCTACATGTTCCGCGGCCCGGGCGACGAGGTGCTCTACGTCGGCACGTCGACCACGTCGCTGCGCGCCCGCGTGCGCACGTACTTCACGGCCTCCGAGAAGCGTCGCCGGATGGCCGAGATGGTCCAGCTCGCGCACGCCGTGACACCTGTCGTGTGCGCGACCCCGCTCGAGGCCCGGGTCCGCGAGCTGCGGCTCATCGCCGAGCACTCCCCGCGCTACAACCGGCGGTCCCGCTTCCCCGAACGCATGCCGTGGGTGCGCCTCACGTCCGAGCCGTACCCCCGGCTCTCGATCGTGCGCGAGGTGCGCGACGAGGACCCCGACCAGACGGCGTACATCGGACCCTTCGCCTCCCGCGGCACGGCCCAGGCGGCGCTCGACGCCCTGCACGAGTCGTTCCCGATCCGGCAGTGCACCCGACGGCTGCCGCTCGTGGCCCCGCCGGGTGCGAGCTCGTGCGCCCTCGCGGGCATGGGCAGGTGCGGTGCCCCCTGCACGGGGGCACAGAGCCCCGAGTCCTACCGCGAGGTGACGGCGCGGGTGCGGGACGCGATGCTCGGCGACCCGGCGCCCGTGGTCGCGGCGCACGCCGAGCGCCTCGCGCTGCTCGTGGCGCAGGAACGCTTCGAGGAGGCCGCGGGGGTGCGCGACCGCCTCGCCGCGTTCGTACGGGGAGCCGGCCGCGCCCAGCGGCTCGCGCCGCTGGCCCGGTGCCCCGAGCTCGTGGCCGCGCGGCCCGGGGAGCGCGGCGGCTGGGAGCTCGTCCTGGTGCGGCACGGACGGCTCGCAGGGACCGCGACGACCACCCGGGGCGCCGACCCCTGGCCCAGCATCCGCGCGCTGCAGCTCGCCGGTGAGCACGTCGAGGCCCCGGTGGCCCCGGCCCCGGCGGCGCACCCCGAGGAGACCGACCTCGTGCTCGCGTGGCTCGAGTCGCCCGGGGTACGGCTCGTGCACCTCGACGACGGGTGGAGCTGCCCCGTGCGCGGCGCCCAGGCGCTCGCCGACCCCTCCGCGACCGTGGCGCACGTCGCCGCGGCCCGGACCGGTCCGACCGAGGCCGGGAGCACCACGGACGACGCGGGCGACGCGCCGTCGGCGGCGGTCGGCGTCGGTGCCACCGGCGCGGCATGATGTGGCCATGCTGACTGCGATCGTCCTCATCGACACCGACGCCGCCCGTATCCCGGAGGCCGCCGCCGCGATCGCGGAGGTCCCCGGCGTGAGCGAGGTCTACTCGGTGACCGGTGGCGCCGACCTCATCGCGCTGGTGCGGGTGCGCGAGCACGACGAGCTGGCGGACGTCATCGCGGACCAGGTCAGCAAGGTCGAGGGCGTGGTCAGGACCCAGACCTTCATCGCGTTCCGCACGTACTCCAAGCACGACCTCGAGCAGGCGTTCGACCTCGGCCTCGAGGACTGAGACCCGCACGGCGCAGGCCCCGGTCCAGGACGGACCGGGGCCTGCGGGCATGCTGCGGGGGGGTCAGACGGCCGTGGCGGCCTTCCACCGTGCGAGCACGTCGGCCGCGGCGCCGTCGTCGACCGAGCGTGCCGCGAGGTCGAGCCCCGCGGCCAACCGATCGAGCAGCGTGCCCTCCGCGGTGCCGGGCAGCGTGCCGTCCGCGACGATCGCAGCCGCCGCGTTGAGCAGCACGGTCTCGCGCGCGGGCACCTGGTCGCCCCTGAGGACGTCCTCCACGACGCGCGCGTTGAACGTGGCGTCGGCGCCGCGCAGGTCCGCGATCGTCACCGGTGCGAGGCCCAGGTCCCGGACCGCGTCCACGACGTGCTCGGCCACGAGCCCGTCGCGGACCTCCCAGACGTGCGCCAGCCCGGTCGGGGCGAGCTCGTCGAGCCCGTCGTCGCCCCGGAACACGAGGGCGCTGGTCCCCCGGGCGGCGAGCACGCCCGCCATGATCCCCGCCATCCGCGCGTCGGCCACGCCGATCGCGGTCGCGGACGGACGACCCGGGTTGGTGAGCGGACCGAGGAAGTTGAACGCCGTCGCGATGCCCAGCTCGCGCCGGGCGACCGCCGCGTGACGCATCGACGGGTGGAAGACCTGCGCGAAGCAGAACGTGATGCCGATCTCGGTCGCGAGGTCCTGCACCCGCTCGACCGGCAGGTCGAGCCGGATGCCGAGGGCCTCGAGCACGTCGGCCGAGCCCGAGGACGACGACGACGCACGGTTGCCGTGCTTGACCACGCGCAGGCCGGCGCCGGCGACGACGAGGGCCGCCATCGTGGAGACGTTGACCGTGTGCGCCCGGTCGCCGCCCGTGCCCACGATGTCGACGGTCCGGCCGGGCACCTCGAGGTGCTGGGCGTGCGCGAGCATCGTGTCGGCCAGCGCCGTGAACTCCTCGACGGTCTCGCCCTTGGCACGCAGGGCGACGAGGAAGCCGGCGACGCGGACCGGCGACGCCTCGCCCGACATGACCTCGTCCATCGCCCAGGCCGTCTGCTCGCGCGACAGGTCGCGCCCGGACACGAGGGCCGTGAGGAGATCGGACCAGGTGACCGCGACCGACATCAGGCCGGGGCCCCCGCGGTGAGGAGACCGGCGACGGCGCGCTGCAGCACTTCGGGGTCGAGCGGTCGGCTGATCACGAGGTCCGCGTTGGACCACGACCCGAGCCAGGCGTCCTGCGGACGTCCGGTGAGCAGGAGCACCGGCGGGCAGTTGTAGACCTCGTCCTTGAGCTGTCGCGAGACGGCCATGCCGCCGGTCTTGCGTGCCTCGCCGTCGAGGATGAGCAGGTCGTAGGTGCCCGTCGACGCCTCGGCGATCACAGCGGCGGGAGAGGCGGCCTCGGTCCAGGCGATGTCGGGAGCGCCGCGGCCCAGGCGACGGCCGACGGCGAGCAGCACCTCCTGACGCGCGTCGACGTCGTCGCTGTACACGAGGACGCGCGGCGCGTGGACGCGCTCCTCGGAAGCCTGCTCGTGGGGCTCGGCCGTGCTCATGGTGCTTCCTCACTCGTCGTCGACGTGCCTTCGGGTGCATCTTGGCATGACCGACGTGCTCAGGGCGCTGGGCGCGTTCGCACGCGCCGGAAGGTCCTCGGAATGTGACGGTGTGACATTTAACGCGCGGCGCGCCTAGGTCTAACGACCCATGCGGGCCCGTCTTCAGCCATACTGTCCGACGTGTCGACTGCAACGGCTGCCCCCCGCACCTCCGCTCACCTGAGCGTCAACCGCCCGAACCCCGTATCGGTCGGGACCATCGTGTGGCTTGCCAGCGAGCTCATGTTCTTCGCCGGCCTGTTCGCGATGTACTTCACGCTGCGGTCGGCCGTGCCGGACGAGTGGGTCAAGCAGACAGAGCACCTGACGGTCCCGTTCGCGCTCGGGAACACGATCGTGCTGGTGCTCTCGTCGGTCACCTGCCAGATGGGCGTATGGGCCGCGGAGCGCTTCCAGCCCGCACGCTCGGGGCGCCTGTACCAGGTCGGCCGGTGGGGCATGAACGAGTGGATGACGGCGACGTACGTCATGGGCTCGATCTTCATCGCAGGGCAGGTGCTCGAGTACGCCGAGCTCGTCGAGAACGGCCTGACGATCTCGTCGAGCCCCTACGGCTCGGTGTTCTTCCTGACGACCGGGTTCCACGGCCTGCACGTCATCGGCGGCCTGATCGCATTCCTCTTCCTGCTGGGCCGCTCGTTCTCCGCCAAGCGGTTCGGCCACCACGAGGCCACGACGGCGATCGTCACCTCGTACTACTGGCACTTCGTCGACGTCGTGTGGATCGCGCTCTTCTCGGTCATCTACCTGCTGCAGTGACGCGGCGACACCCCGCTCAAGACCTTCACCCTGACCCACCGTGCGAGACGAGGAACGATCCGTGAAAGCACTCGCAGCCCGCAGGCACCATCGGCACGCGCCGATCGTGCTGCTCCTGCTGGCGCTGCTGGCCACCGGCGCGCTGTACGCGGTCGCCATGCCGTCGTCGGCCGACGCCGCTGACGCAGCGACCGACGCGAACGACATCGCTGCCGGCGACAAGCTCTTCCAAGCCAACTGCGCGACCTGTCACGGCCCGTCCGCCGAGGGCACGAGCAGCGCACCCTCGCTGATCGGCGTGGGCGCCGCAGCCGTCGACTTCCAGGTCGGCACGGGCCGCATGCCCCTGGCGATGTCCGGCCCGCAGGCCCAGGCCAAGCCGCCGCAGTTCGACGCCGAGCAGACCGCGCAGCTGGCCGCCTACGTGGCCTCGCTCGGTGCCGGCCCCAGCATCCCCACCGCCGAGCAGGTCGACCCGTCGAAGGGTGACTCGGCGAACGGCATGGCGCTCTTCCGCACCAACTGCGCGATGTGCCACAACGCCGTCGGCGCGGGCGGCGCCCTGTCGGAGGGCAAGTACGCGCCCTCGCTCCAGGAGACGACCCCGACGCACCTCTACGAGGCGATGCTCACGGGCCCGCAGTCGATGCCCGTCTTCAACAACGCGAACCTCACCTCGGAGGAGAAGCGCGACATCATCGCCTACGTCGCGCTGCAGTCCGAGCCCTCCCCCGGTGGCATCAACCTCGGGTCCCTCGGACCCGTGAGCGAGGGCCTGTGGGTGTGGGTCGTCGGCATGGGGCTGCTCATCGGAGCAGCCGTCTGGATCGGAGCGAAGTCCTCGTGAGCACGCAGCAGAACCCCGGGAACGGCGACGGCAACGAGGTCGTGGTCCACGACGCCACGACGCCGATCCCGGCCCACTTCGAGAACCCCGGCCTCCCGCCGCACAAGGCGCGGCAGGCCGACGTGGACCCCCGTGCCGCCAAGCGCGCCGAGCGGCAGGTCGTGGCACTGTTCACGATCTCGATCATCGGCACCATCGGCATGATCGTGGCCTACGCGCTGGTGCCCCCGGGCGACACCCCCGGCAGCATGCGACAGTCGAACTTCCTGCTCGGCCTGGGCCTGTTCCTGAGCCTCATGGGCATCGGCACCGCTGCCGTGCACTGGGCGAAGACGCTCATGAACGACCACGAGAAGGTCGAGATGCGCCACACGCAGCGCAGCTCGGACGAGACGCGCGAGGCCGCCGTCGAGGTCCTCAAGGAAGGTGCTGAGGACTCCGGCATCGGGCGGCGCGGCGTGCTCAAGGGCGCGGTCGTGACGGCGCTCGCGCTGTTCCCCCTCACCATCGCGGTGCCGCTCGTCACGGGCGTCGGCGGCACGTGGAACGTCGGCGAGCTCAAGCACACGATCTGGCGCAAGGGCGTCCGACTGACCACCGACCCGGCCGGCCGGCCCATCAAGGCCGCCGACGTGACCATCGGCTCGGTGTTCCACGTCATCCCCGAGAACCTCGACGAGGCGCCCCACAAGCTCGAGGCGAAGGCCAAGGCCGTCGTCCTGCTCGTGCGGCTCGACCCCAAGGACCTCACGGAGGCCGAGGACCGCAAGGGCTGGTCGTACGATGGCATCGTCGCGTACTCCAAGATCTGCACCCATGTCGGGTGCCCCGTGGCGCTGTACGAGCAGCAGACGCACCACCTGCTGTGCCCGTGCCACCAGTCGACGTTCGACGTCGCCGACGGCGCAAAGGTCGTCTTCGGCCCTGCCAAGCGTCCCCTACCCCAGCTGCCCATCGAGGTCGACGACGACGGCTACCTGGTCGCACAGTCCGACTTCCTTGAGCCCGTCGGCCCGAGCTTCTGGGAGCGTCTCAAGTGAGCACCAGCACGACCAGCCCCGGCGCGCGGGCAGCAGCCGGCACCGCCGACTACCTCGACCAGCGCACCGGGATCGGCGGCGCGGTCAAGGAGTTCGCCCGCAAGATCTTCCCCGACCACTGGTCGTTCCTGCTCGGTGAGATCGCGCTGTACAGCTTCGTGGTCCTGCTGATCTCGGGCACGTTCCTCACGCTGTTCTTCGTCCCGAGCATGGGTGAGGTGCAGTACGACGGTCCGTGGCCCGCGATGCAGGGCGTCGAGATGTCCGAGGCCTTCGCCTCGACCCTGCGCCTGTCGTTCGAGGTGCGCGGCGGTCTGCTCATGCGTCAGGTCCACCACTGGGCCGCGCTGCTGTTCATGGCCTCGATCGTCACGCACATGATGCGCGTGTTCTTCACGGGGGCGTTCCGCAAGCCCCGTGAGATCAACTGGGTCGTCGGCTTCGTGCTGATGATCCTGGGCCTCGCGGCCGGCTTCTCGGGCTACTCGCTGCCCGACGACGTGCTCTCGGGCAACGGCCTGCGCATCACCGACGGTGTCGTCAAGGCGATCCCGCTCATCGGCAGCTACATGTCGTTCTTCCTGTTCGGGGGCGAGTTCCCCGGGACCGAGATCATCCCGCGCCTGTTCACCGTGCACATCCTGCTCGTGCCGGCGCTGATCCTCGCGCTCATCGGGCTGCACCTGTTCCTCGTCGTGCTGCACAAGCACACCCAGTACCCGGGGCCGGGCCGCACCGACAAGAACGTCGTCGGCTACCCGCTGTTCCCCGTGTACACCGCGAAGGCCGGCGGCTTCTTCTTCATCGTCTTCGGGGTCATCGCTCTCATGGCGGCCACGATGACCATCAACCCGGTCTGGAACTACGGGCCCTACGACCCGTCCCCGGTGTCCGCCGGCGCTCAGCCCGACTGGTACATGCTGTTCCTCGAGGGCGCCCTGCGCCTCATGCCAGGTCAGGCCGAGGTCGTGATCGCCGGGTACACGCTCTCGCTCAACGTGCTGATCCCCGCGATGGTCGTGCCGGGCATCCTGTTCGTCGCGATCGCCACGTACCCGTTCATCGAGGCGGCCGTGAGCGGCGACAAGCGCGAGCACCACGTGCTCGACCGGCCGCGCAACGCACCGTTCCGCACCGCGTTCGGGGTGTCGTTCCTGACGGCGTTCCTGGTGCTCGTGCTGGCGGGCTCGAACGACATCATCGCGACGCTGTTCAAGATGTCGATCAACGACATCACCTGGGCGTTCCGCATCCTGCTCTTCGTCGGCCCCGCGTTCGCGTTCTGGGTCACCAAGCGCATCTGCCTGGGCCTGCAGCGCAAGGACCGCGAGATCGTGCTGCACGGTCAGGAGACCGGGCGCATCGTGCGGTTCGCGCACGGTGAGTACGTCGAGGTGCACCGCCCGCTCGACGAGTACGAGCAGTGGGTGCGTGTCGCCTACGACCCGCCGCGCCCGCTCGAGATCGAGCCGGCCGAGGACTCCCGCGGCGTGCGTCGCAAGGGCTACCGCAAGGACCGGCTCAAGCAGCGCCTGTCGCGCACCTTCTTCGAGGACCGCGTCGAGCCGGTGACCCCTGCCGAGCTCTCGGCAGCGCACTCGCACGGGGAGCACGACACCCTCGAGCCCGGCACCTCGCACGCGCCCGCCCAGGTCACGTCCGAGGTCGGCGGCGGTCCGGTCCCTGAGACGGGCACGGACGAGCGGAATCGCTGAACCTGGTCCACAGTTGTCCTGTCCGGGCGGCGCGCACCCTCGCGGAGCGCGCCGCCCGGCCTATATTCGGAGCACCCCGTCGACTCGCACCCTTCGATGCGAGCAGAGGTAGGAGAGGCATCACGCATGGCTGACTACACACTCCCGGATCTGCCCTACGACTACGCGGACCTCGAGCCGCACATCTCGGGTCGCATCATGGAGCTGCACCACGACAAGCACCACGCCGCCTATGTCGCCGGCGCCAACGCCGCCCTGGCCAAGCTCGCCGAGGCGCGCGAGTCGGGCGATCTGTCCAGCGTGAACCTGCACGAGAAGAACCTGGCCTTCAACCTGGGGGGCCACGTCAACCACTCGGCGTTCTGGCTGAACCTCTCCCCGAACGGCGGCGACCGCCCCACGGGTGACCTGGCCGCCGCGATCGACGAGTTCTTCGGCTCGTTCGACGCGTTCCAGAAGCACTTCGCGGCCAACGCCGCGGGCATCCAGGGCTCCGGCTGGTCGATCCTCGCGTGGGACTCGATCGGTGAGCGCCTCATCGTCGTGCAGCTCTACGACCAGCAGAGCAACATCGCACTGGGCCTCGTGCCGATCGTGCTGCTCGACATGTGGGAGCACGCCTTCTACCTCGACTACGTGAACGTCAAGGCCGACTACATCAAGGCCTGGTGGAACATCGTCAACTGGGAGGACGCCGCGGCCCGCTTCGAGCGCGCGCGCACCCAGACGGCGGGACTCATCGTCCCGCGCTGAGCACTCCTCGCTCCACAGACAGACGCCGGTGACCCCCAGGGCCACCGGCGTCTGTCGTACCCGGCCATGGCCGTCCTGCCGTCGCCTGGGCGCCGCGCCGCGCGGACGCGCAGGGCAATGGCTCTAGTCGGCGATCGCAGGTGGCGATGTCGCCGAGCGAGGTCTTCAGCGTTGTGGTCTGCGTTGGTCTGGTCGAGCAGTGGGTCGAAAGCGTGTCGGAGCGCGGCCCCTGTGCACGCACGACGACGGCGCCCCCGCTGAGCGGGGGCGCCGTGGTCGTGCGTGCGTCGCTATGACGGATCGCGGGTCAGTGCGCGTGCTGTCCTCGGGAGAACTCGAAGACCCAGCCGATCAGGCCGATCACGCCGAACGCGGCGCCGATGTAGGCCATCCACCACCCGGCAGCCATGCCCAGGAACGTCAGGGCCACAGCACCGCCGATCACCAGCGGCCACCAGCTCCACGGGCTGTACACGCCCTGGTCGCCGGCACCCTGCTCGATCTCGCCGTTCGGGTCGTCCTCGGGCCGCGGGTCGATCCGTCGCGACAGGAGGGCGAAGTACCCGCCGATCATGCCGACGAGCGCTCCGACGAGCGGGATCCCGAGCGTGCCCATGGGCTCGCCATGGCTCCAGATGCCGTACACCAGGCCGACGGGCAGGAAGAACAGCAGCCCGTAGAGGAAGAGCTTGGACTCGAAGATCACCGCTGGTCCTCCGGCTTCTGGCCCTCGTCGGGGGCGTCGGTCACGTGCGTGGCGGACTGCTCGGGCTCACCCGTGCCCTGGGCGACCCGCTCCTGGACGAGCTCCTGCTCGCCGCGTCGGTCGGCGTCGCCCAGCAGCTCGTCGAGCACACCCGTGTTCGGCTGGGCGTGGTCGAGCGCGGCGATCTCCGGGTGGTGCAGGTCGAACGCGGGGCGCTCGGAGCGGATGCGCGGCAGTGACGAGAAGTTGTGCCGCGGGGGCGGGCAGCTCGTGGCCCACTCGAGCGACGCGCCGTAGCCCCACGGGTCGTCGACCGTGACCTTGGGCGCGTGCCGCCAGGTGATGTAGACGTTCCACAGGAACGGCAGCGTCGAGGCCGCGAGGAGCACCGAGCCGACGGTCGAGAGCTGGTTCATCCACGTGAAGCCGTCCTGCGGCGAGTAGTCCGCGTACCGACGCGGCATGCCGCTGACGCCCAGCCAGTGCTGGACGAGGAACGTGGCGTGGAAGCCGACGAACAGCATCCAGAAGTGGATCTTGCCGAGCCGCTCGTTGAGCATGCGACCGGTGAACTTGGGCCACCAGAAGTACAGGCCGGCGAACATCATGAACACGACGGTGCCGAACACGACGTAGTGGAAGTGCGCCACGACGAAGTAGGAGTCCGAGAGCTGGAAGTCGAGCGCGGGGCTCGAGAGGATGACACCCGTGAGGCCGCCGAAGAGGAACGTCACCATGAACCCGATGGTCCAGAGCATGGGGGTCTCGAAGGTGAGCTTCCCCCGCCACATCGTGCCGATCCAGTTGAAGAACTTCACCCCGGTGGGCACCGCGATCAGCATCGTCATGAGCGAGAAGAACGGCAGCAGCACAGCGCCGGTCACGTACATGTGGTGGGCCCACACGGTCACCGACAGCGCGGCGATCGCGATGAGCGCGTAGACGAGCCCCTTGTAGCCGAACAGGGGCTTGCGGCTGAAGACCGGGATGATCTCCGACGCGATGCCGAAGAACGGCAGCGCGATGATGTAGACCTCCGGATGCCCGAAGAACCAGAACAGGTGCTGCCAGAGCAGCGCTCCCCCGTTCTCGGGGTTGAAGACCTGGGCTCCGAGCCGTCGGTCCGCTCCGAGCGCGAACAGCGCCGAGGCGAGCGGCGGGAAGGCCATCAGCACGAGCAGCGCGGTGACGAGCGTGCCCCACGTGAACACGGGCATCCGGAACATCGTCATGCCGGGCGCGCGCATCGTGACGATCGTGGTGATGAAGTTGACCGCGCCGAGGATCGTGCCGAAGCCGGTCATCGCGAGCCCGAAGACCCACAGGTCACCACCGAGCCCCGGTGAGTAGATCGCGTTCGACAGGGGCGCGTAGGCGAACCATCCGAACGACGCCGCTCCCTGCGGGGTGAGGAAGCCGCCGCACGCGATGAGTGCGCCGAAGAGGTAGAGCCAGTAGGCGAACATGTTGAGCCGCGGGAACGCGACGTCGGGCGCGCCGATCTGCAGCGGCATGATCACGTTCGCGAAGCCCGCGAACAGCGGGGTCGCGAACAGCAGCAGCATGATCGTGCCGTGCATCGTGAAGAGCTGGTTGTACTGCTCCTTGGACTGCACGATCTGGATGCCGGGCTCGAAGAGCTCGGCCCGGATCAGCAGTGCGAGCACGCCGCCGAACGCGAAGAAGAGGAACGACGAGATCAGGTACATGTACCCGATCGTCTTGTGGTCGGTCGAGGTGATCCACTTGATCACCGTGCGGCCGAGCGTCTGGCGGCTGGGCGCCAGCCCGGGGATCTGCTCGACGGTTGCGGTGGCCATCAGTTGTCTGCCCCTTCGGTGGCGCTCTGCGTGACGCTGTCGAGCTGCTGGAGCCGGCTGTACTCGAGCCCCAGGGCGCCGGTCTGGCCCTTCTCGCGCAGCTCGGCGACGTGGGCGTCGTACTCGTCGCGCTCGACGACCTTGACGTTGAACAGCATCGAGGAGTGCTCCTCGCCGCAGAGCTCGGCGCACTTGCCGACGTACTCGCCGACGCGGGTCGGGACGATCTGGAACAGGTTGGTGCGGCCCGGGAACATGTCCTGCTTGTAGAGGAACGCGGGCACCCAGAACGAGTGGATGACGTCACGCGAGTTGAGCACGAACTGGACCCGCTCGTCGACCGGGAGCCACAGCGTCGGCTGCTCGGTCAGCACACCCTGGGTGCCGATGTCCTGGGCGTGCACGCCCGTGTCGTAGACGTCGTCGGTCAGGTAGTTGAAGTCCCAGCTCCACTGCTTGCCGACCACCTGCACGGTGAGGTCGGACTTCGCCTCGTTGGACTGGATCTCCGACTGGTCGCGCGCGGTGAAGTAGTAGAGGACGCCGACCATGATGATCGGCAGGATCACGTACATGGCCTCGAGCGGCACGTGGTACCGCAGCTGGACGGGGAGCGTCTCGTCGTCCTTGCGCTTCCGGTACACGGTGACGCACCAGAGGATCAGCCCCCAGGTGATGATGCCGACCACGAGGGCGGCGGTCCACGACCCGACCCACAGGTTGGTGATGCGTCCGGTCTGGTTGGTCACCTGCCCGTCGGTGTACCCGGGAAGGAAGCCGCGCCGGACCTCCGCGGAGCATCCCGACAGGGCGATGACAGCAACGGCGACCAGGCCCGCCCACTTCAGGGCTGGGCGCCGGTTCCGGCTGGGGTTCTGCGAGCGCACTGGGGACCTCTCACTCACGTCCCGGGTACTGTGCCACCACCTCGTCGGGCAGCCGTCACCTGGGACCTTCGTCCTCGACGCGAGCAGCCTAGCGTGATGTAGCGGCCGAGGAGTGCCCACGGCGCGCTGATGACGACGATCTGTCATCACCTGGCGGGTGGCGTGGGGTGCCTCCGCGGGCCGCCCGCGGGGCGGGGACGCGCGGTCTGCCGCGCTACGGTGCCGAGGTGAACCCGTACCGACCCCTCGCCCGACGCCTCGCAGCACGGAGGCACGTGTGACCGACACCACCCGTTCTGGGCGGGTCTTCCTCGACGCCGGCGGCCGCGCTCCCCTGCTTCCCGCGGCCCGTGAGGCGTTCCTCCAGGCCCTCGACCAGGGCTGGGCGGACCCGCGACGGCTGCACTCGGAGGGCCGCCGCGCCCGGCTGCTTCTCGACGGCGCGCGCGAGGCGATCGCCGCCGCGGTCGGCGCCCGCACCGAGGAGGTCGACCTGCTGCCGTCGCACACCCTGGCCCTGCACGCCGGGGTGCGTGCCGTCGCCCGGGGTCGGCGGCGCGCCGGCCGGGACGTCGTGGTGGGGGCCGTCGAGCGGGCGGCCGTGCTCGACACGGCGTCGTTCGTGGTGGCACAGCCGTGGACGCCTGTCACCGGTCGGCGCGTCGACGTGCCCGTGGACCGGGTCGGCCGGGTCGACCTCGCCCCGTGGGCCGAGGCCGTCGCGGCACCCGGGGTGGCGCTCGCCGCGCTGCAGGCTGCGAACGGTGAGGTCGGCACGCGCCAGCCCGTCGAGCAGGCGCACGAGCTCGCCCGGGGCGCCGGCGTCCCGCTGCTCGTGGACGCCGCCGGGGCCCTGGGTCACGTCGAGGTCCCGGGCTCCTGGGACCTGCTCGCGGCCGACCCCGCCGACTGGGGCTCGGTGGCGGGCGTCGGGGTGCTCGTGACGCGCACCGGGGTGCGCCGTGCGCCCGACTGGCCCGAGGACGAGGACCGCTGGGCCCCCGGCGGGGTCAGCGTCCCCGCAGCGCTGGCCGCGGCGGTCTCGCTCCAGCAGGTGCTCATGACGCAGGCCGCGGACGACGCCCGCCGTCGCGCGCTCGTGGGACGCATCCGCGAACGGGTCGCAGCGGAGGTGCCCGACGTCGAGGTGGTGGGCGATCCCGAGGACCGGCTCCCCCACGTCGTGACGTTCTCGTGCCTGTACGTCGACGGCGAGGCGCTCGTCGGCGAGCTCGACCGTGCGGGATTCGCGGTCGGGTCGGGATCGGCCTGCACCGCGAGCTCGCTCGAGCCGAGCCACGTGCTCGCAGCCATGGGGGTGCTGACCCACGGGAACGTGCGGCTCACGCTCCCCCGCGACGTCGCCGCGGCGGACGTCGAGCGGTTCCTCGACGTGCTGCCGGGCGCTGTCGCACGGGTCCGCGCCGTGCTCGGGGTCGAGGGCCTGTGACCGGGTCCGCCGAGCCGGTGGTCGTCGACGCGCGCGGCGAGCGCTGCCCGATGCCCGTGATCCGGCTGGCCCGCACCGCGCGCGAGCTGCCCGCCGGGGCGCTGCTCACGGTGCTGGCCACGGATCCCGCGGCCCGCCTCGACGTGCCGGCGTGGGCCCGCATGCGCGGGCACACGCTGGTGGGCGTCGAGGAGCTGGCCGACGGGGGTTCCTCGATCACGGTCCGCCTCGAGGCCCCGTAGCCGGCTCCTGCGGGCCTCGGACGCACGAGAGCCCGGCACCGCACGCGGTGCCGGGCTCTCCTACGAGGTCGGGCCGATCAGCCGAACGAACCGCCACAGGCGCACGAGCTGCCCGCGTTCGGGTTGTCGATCGTGAAGCCCTGCTTCTCGATCGTGTCGGCGAAGTCGATCGTCGCACCGTCGAGGTACGGCACGCTCATCCGGTCGACGACGACCTCGACACCGTCGTAGTCCCGCACGGCGTCGCCGTCGAGGACGCGCTCGTCGAAGTACAGCTGGTAGATCAGGCCCGAGCAGCCGCCGGGCTGCACGGCAACCCGCAGGCGGAGGTCGTCGCGACCCTCCTGCTCGAGCAGGCTGCGGACCTTGTCCGCTGCGACGTCCGTCAGGTTGACGCCGTGCGTCGCGGTCTCGGTGGTCTCGCTCATGGTCTCTCCAGGCCTCGATGAAAGGGTCGAGTGGTGCACAGGCACTTCCGTCGACGTGGACAACAGCACGCTCCGACAAGTTGTTCCCACACTACGCCGCCGCATCTAGGACCTTGGGCACCCCTGACGCCGCGACCTGGGACCTCGGTGCGTCAGCGTGACCAGGTCTGGGCCACGCGGGCCGCACGCCGGCGCAGCATCCCGGCCGGGTCGGCCATCGACGCCTCGACCTCCGCGGGCGACTGCGCCACCGCGTAGGCACCCGCCACGCCGGCCGCACCCCACTCGCGCCGCCCCAGCTCGACCTGTCCCGCGATGACCACGGCGGGCACGGCGACGTCGAGGGCCCGCTCGGCGACGGCCGCGACGACCTTGCCGTGCAGCGACTGCCAGTCGAACGTGCCCTCACCCGTCACGACCAGGTCGACGTCAGCGATCCGGTGCGCCAGGTGCACGGCGTCCGCGACGAGCGCCGATCCGGGCACGAGCCGGGCCCCGAGCAGCGCGAGCCCGAAGCCCAGACCCCCCGCCGCCCCGGCGCCCGGCAGCGACGTCAGCCGCGCGGCGGCCGACGTCGCGGCACGCGGCTGCAGCAGGTCGGGGCGGACCGCGTCGCCGAGGGCCGCGACGGCCGCGTGCGCGAAGTGCCCGAGCGCACGCTCGAGGTCCTGCGCCTGCTCGGGCGTCGCTCCCTTCTGGGCGGCGAACCCGGCGCTCGCCCCGTGCAGCCCGAGCAGCGGCACGTCGACGTCGCAGGCCGCGAGCAGCTCGACGCCCCGCAGCTCCTCGCGCACCGCGCGCAGCCCGGCCAGGTCGTGCGGCTCGACGGCACTGAGCGCGCCACCACCCCGCATCAGGGGCGAGCCGGGGCCCCCCACACCGAGAGCCGCGAGCATCCCGGCACCGGCGTCGTTCGTCGCCGAGCCGCCGAGCCCGACGACCACGCGGCGCGCCCCCGTGGCCACCGCGGCCCGCACGAGCTCGCCGACACCGGCAGAGGACGTGCGGGTCGGGTCGCGCTGCTCGCGCGGCACGAGGGTCAGCCCGGTGGCGTGGGCGGACTCGACGTACGCGGTGCGCGTGGCGTCGTCGGCCTCGACCACGAGCACGGCGGCGGGGGTCAAGGCGCCGAGGGGCGAGCGCACGGTGACAGCGAGCAGGTCGCCCCCCAGGTCGGCGCGCAGGGTGTCGAGGAAGCCGGGCCCGCCATCGGCCAGCGGGCAGGTCCGCAGGTCGTCCCCGGGAGCCGCCTCGCTCCAGCCGGCGCGGATCGCCTCGGCCGCCTGCCGTGCCGTGAGGGTTCCGCCGAAGCCGTCCGGGGCGATGAGCACGCGCATCGGGCGATGATGGCACGCCGTGCGTCCGCGGCACGCACCCGGCGCCCGGCGCACGCGTTGTGGGAAGATCGCGCACGTGAGCCTCACCGCCTTCCCGCAGACCGCCTTCACCGAGCCGGCGCCCTCGGCGCTCCTGCTGCTCGGCCGCGGAACCGACCTCGCCTCCGAGCGGGGCGTCGAGTGCGTCGGCGACCTGCCTGCGCCGAGCGACCCCGACCTCGTCGAGCGCGCCCGCGCTGCTCGCGCCGCGCTGGGCGACCGAGCCTTCGTGCTGGGCCACCACTACCAGCGCGACGAGGTGATCGACTTCGCCGACGTCACGGGCGACTCGTTCAAGCTCGCGCGCGAGGCCGCGGCCCGCCCCGACGCCGAGTTCGTGCTCTTCTGCGGCGTGCACTTCATGGCCGAGTCGGCCGACATCCTCACGTCCGACGCCCAGCAGGTCGTGCTGCCCGACCTCGCCGCCGGCTGCTCGATGGCCGACATGGCCGCCATCCACCAGGTCGAGGAGGCGTGGGACGTGCTCGCCGACGCGGGCGTCGCCGAGCAGACCGTGCCGGTGACCTACATGAACTCCACGGCCGCGATCAAGGCGTTCACGGGCCGGCACGGCGGCACAGTGTGCACGTCCTCGAACGCGCACGTCGCGCTGCGGTGGGCGTTCGACAAGGTCGGCGGGGTGGGCGGCACCGGCAAGGTGCTGTTCATGCCCGACCAGCACCTGGGCCGCAACACCGCGGTCCGCGCCCTGGGCCTGTCGCTCGAGGACTGCGTCGTGTTCGACCCCCGCAAGCCCGGGGGCGGGCTCACGGTCCAGCAGCTGCGCGACGCCCGGATGATCCTGTGGCGCGGGCACTGCTCGGTGCACGGACGCTTCTCCGAGCGCAACGTCAGCGACATCCGTGCCGCGGTGCCCGGCGTCAACGTCCTGGTGCACCCCGAGTGCCGCCACGAGGTCGTCACCGCCGCGGACCAGGTCGGCTCGACCGAGTACATCATCAAGGCCCTCGACGCGGCCGAGCCCGGCTCCTCGTGGGCCGTGGGCACCGAGCTCAACCTGGTGCGCCGGCTCGCCAAGGCCCACCCCGACAAGAACGTGCACTACCTCGACTCGACCGTGTGCTTCTGCTCGACCATGAACCGCATCGACCTGCCGCACCTGGTGTGGGCGATGGAGTCGCTCGCGGCGGGCCGGGTGGTCAACCGCATCGTCGTGGACGCCGACGACGCGCACTGGGCGCGGGTCGCGCTCGACCAGATGCTCGCGCTGCCGGGGCACTGACCCGCCGGGCCACGGCAGCACCGCACCGCCACCGCACCGAGGAGGAGACGCTGTGACCACCGGGAGCCCGCTGCGCGTGGGGGTGTTCGTCTTCGACGACTGCGAAGAGCTCGACGTGGTCGGCCCCTACGAGGTGCTCGCCTGGTGGGCGCGGCACTCGGCGCTGCGCCCCGAGGTCGTCACGTTCTCCGCGGACGGCGCCGGCGTGCGCTGCGCCAAGGGCCTGCGCCTCGTGCCCGACCACGGCGCCGCGGACGTCGGTCCCCTGCACGTGCTGGTCTACCCCGGGGGCCAGGGCACCCGGACCCTGCTCCGCGACCGCGAGCACCTCGACTGGGTGCGGTGGATGCGCGCGAGGGTGCCCCTCATGACGAGCGTGTGCACGGGCGCCCTGGTCTACGCGGCCGCGGGCCTGCTCGCGGGACGCCCCGCGACGACGCACTGGGGGGCGTTCGACGAGCTCGCCGTGATCGACCCGTCGGTGCTGCGTGACACCGAGTCGCGGTTCGTCGACGACGGTGACGTCGTGACGTCGGCCGGGGTCTCCGCAGGCATCGACATGGCGCTGCACCTCGTCGCCCGCCTCGACTCGCCCGAGGAGGCGCGGACGGTGCGCCGCGGCATCCAGTACGACCCGGCACCACCCGTCTGACCTGGAGGTCCGGCCATGTCGCTGCTCGCCACCCGCTGCGCGCCCGAGCCGCGCGCGTGAACCGGCTCGTCCGCCTGCTCCTGGTCTGGCTCGCGGCCCGTCGCGCGCTGCGTCGCACCCCGCCCGGGCAGCGGCCGTCGGC
This sequence comes from Cellulomonas sp. P22, assembly GCF_044392165.1. Classification (NCBI taxonomy): domain Bacteria; kingdom Bacillati; phylum Actinomycetota; class Actinomycetes; order Micrococcales; family Cellulomonadaceae; genus Cellulomonas; species Cellulomonas sp. P22. The sequence goes on along the minus strand of NZ_JBISBW010000001.1, from coordinate 77,539 downwards.
GTTCGACGAGGGGCGCACCCCGCTGCGGGTCATGCCCAACGACCTCGACCTGCTCCGGCACATGAACAACGGCTCGTTCCTCACGCTCATGGACATCGGCCGGGTCGACATGATGGTGCGGTGCGGCGCCCAGGCCGAGGTCGCCCGCCGGGGCTGGTACCCGGTCGTGGTCGGCGAGTCGATCCGGTTCCGACGCTCTCTGGTGCTGTGGGAGCGGTTCGAGATCGTCACGCGCGTCGTGGGCTGGGACGAGCGCGTGACGTTCGTCGAGCAGCGGTTCGAGCGGCGCGGACGGGACGGCTCGCCCGAGGTCGTCGCGGAGGCGTGGGTCGTCGCGCGGTTCCTGGCCCGGCGCGGCGGCAGCGTGCCACCCGCGGACGTGGCGACGTCGTTCGGCCTCGACGGGCCGAGCCCCGCGCTGCCCGCCGACCTGCTCGCATGGGCCCGCTCGCTCGACCTCGCGCACCGGGAGCCCGACGCGACGCGGCCGGTCGAGGGGCAGGACACGACCTCGAGATAGAGCCTGCGCGCCGCGCAGGCTCTATCTCGGCGGATGGTTGGGCGGGTGCGGTCAGCGCTGAGCGAGCCGGTCGAGCAAGAGCGCCTCCGCCAGGACGACACGTTCGAGCTCACCGAGGTCCTGGGACTCGTCGGCCCCGTGCGCGCGGCTCTCGGGGTCCTCGACCCCGGTGACGAGGATCGCCGCGTCGGGGAACACGTCGAGCAGGTCGGCGATGAACGGGATCGAGCCACCCAGGCCGATGTCGACGGGCGCTGTGCCCCACGACTCGGCGAAGGCCCAGCGGGCGACCTGCATGGCGTCGGAGTCGACCGGCGCCTGGAACGGCCGGCCCGTCTCGCCGTCGCGGACCGTGACGCGGGCACCGAACGGCGCGTGCGCGCGCAGGTGGGCACCGAGCGCGGCCTGGGCCGCGACGGGGTCCTGGCCGGGCGGGATGCGCAGCGAGAGCCGGGCCGTGGCGCGGGGCGCGATCGTGTTGGAGGCGCGGGCGACGCTGGTCGCGTCGAGGCCGATCACCGAGATCGCGGGCTTGGTCCACAGCCGCGCCGTGATCGAGCCCGTCCCCGCGAGCTCGGCGCCGGGCAGCACCGAGGCGTCCGCGCGGAACTCGGCCTCGTCGTAGTCGACCTCGGGCGCGGGACCCGTGACGAGCCCGGCGACGGCCACGTCACCAGCGTCGTCGTGCAGCGTCGCGATGAGCCGGGCGAGCAGCGTGACCGCGTCGAGCACGGGTCCGCCGAACATGCCCGAGTGGACCGCGTGGTCGAGCACCGCGACCTCGACGTCCAGGTCGACGAGCCCGCGCAGCGACGTGGTGAGGCCGGGGACCCCGACCTTCCAGTTGGACGAGTCGGCCACGATGATGACGTCCGCCGCGAGCTCGTCGCGGTAGGTGCGCAGGAACTCCCCGAAGCTCGGGGAGCCGATCTCCTCCTCGCCCTCGACGAAGAGGGTCACACCCACGCCGAGCTCGTCACCGAGCACCCGCAGGGCGCCGACGTGGGCCACGATCCCGGACTTGTCGTCCGACGCGCCGCGGCCGTACAGCCGTCCGTCGCGCTCGACGGGCTCGAACGGCGGGGTGGTCCAGGCGGACTCGTCGCCGGGGGGCTGCACGTCGTGGTGCGCGTACAGCAGCACCGTCGGCGAACCCTCGGGACCGGGGCGACGTGCGACGACCGCGGGCCGACCGGGCCGGCCCTCGGCGTCGGGCACGGACAGGATCCGCACGTCCTCGACGCCCGCCCCCCGCAGCAGCTCGGCGACCGCGGCGGCGCTGGCCGCGACGTGGGCCTGGTCGAACTCGTCGTTGGACACGCTGGGGATCCGCACCAGGTCCTCGAGGTCCGAGCGCAGCCGCCCGAACCCCTCGGTGGTGCGTCGCCGCAGCGTATCGATGCGGGCAGGGTCGGGAGCGGCAGGCATCGTCACAAGAGCCCACCGTACTCTCGACTACTCTGGGGGCTGTGTTCGGACGCAGCAAGGACAGCCAGGACGTGACCGGGGCGCACCGCTCCCCCGCGACGCCATCCGTCGAGCCTTCCGAGGCGGGCAAGGGTCGACCGACGCCCAAGCGGAAGCAGGCCGAGGCCGCCAACAAGCGACCCCTCGTGCCGACCGACCGCAAGGCGGCCGGCAAGTCGGCGAAGGCTGCCGCGCGAGCCCAGCGCGAGCGGGAGTACGCCGCGATGCAGACCGGCGACGAGCGCTACCTGCCCGCCAAGGACAAGGGTCCGGTCCGGCGCTACATCCGCGACTACGTCGACGCCCGGTGGAGCCTCGGGGAGTTCTTCCTCCCGGCCGCGCTGGTCCTCATCGTGCTGCAGGTCGTCCTGGGCGCCGTCAGCGCCGAGCTCGCGCTCCTCACGCTCGTGCTGCTCTACGTGTTCGTGCTCGCGATGATCGCCGACTCGTTCCTCATGTGGCGCGGGCTCAAGAAGCGCCTGGTCGCGAAGTTCGGCGCCGAGGCGATCCCGAAGGGCGCGACGATGTACGCCGTGCTCCGCGTCTTCCAGCTGCGCATGTCGCGGCTGCCCAAGCCCCAGGTCAAGCACGGCCAGCGCCCCTCCTGACCGCGGCTAGGGTGGTTGGATGGTCAACTACCGCTACCTGGGCAACTCGGGCCTGAAGATCACCGAGATCACGTACGGCAACTGGCTCACGCACGGCTCGCAGGTCGAGAACGACACCGCGAAGGCCTGCGTGCGCGCAGCGCTCGACGTCGGCATCACGTCCTTCGACACCGCCGACGTGTACGCCAACACGAAGGCCGAGACGGTTCTCGGCGAGGCCCTCAAGGGGCAGCGCCGTCAGTCGCTCGAGATCTTCACGAAGGTCTACTGGCCCACCGGCCCCGGCGGGGCCAACGACACCGGCCTGTCGCGCAAGCACATCATGGAGTCGATCCACGGCTCGCTCGAGCGCCTGCAGACGGACTACGTCGACCTGTACCAGGCCCACCGCTACGACCACGACACGCCGCTCGAGGAGACGATGCAGGCGTTCGCCGACATCGTGCGCCAGGGCAAGGCCCTGTACATCGGGGTCTCGGAGTGGACCGCGGACCAGATCCGCGCGGGTCAGGCGCTGGCCCAGGACCTCGGCTTCCGGCTGATCTCCAACCAGCCCCAGTACTCGGCGCTGTGGCGCGTCATCGAGGAAGAGGTCGTCCCGACCTCCAAGGAGCTCGGCCTGTCGCAGATCGTCTGGTCCCCCGTGGCCCAGGGGGTGCTCACCGGCAAGTACAAGCCGGGCGCCCCGCTGCCCGAGGGCTCGCGCGCGACCGACGAGAAGGGCGGCGCGCGCATGATCTCGCGCTTCCTGACGGACGACGACCTGCTGGCTCGGGTCCAGGCGCTGCGCCCGATCGCTGCCGAGCTCGACCTGTCGATGGCCCAGCTCGCCGTCGCGTGGGTGCTGCAGAACGACAACGTCGCGGCCGCCATCATCGGGGCCAGCCGCCCCGAGCAGGTCGCCGAGAACGTCAAGGCGTCGGGCGTCACCATCCCGGCCGAGCTGCTCGCGCGGATCGACGAGGTGCTCGGCGACGCGGTCGTGACCGACCCGTCGGAGACGGCCAAGAACTCCCCCGCCTCGCGCTGAGCACGTCACCACCAGCACGTCCCACGGCCGTGGTCCCCTGCCCTCGCGGGCGGGTGGCCACGGCCGTTCAGCGTCCTGGGACCGGCCCAGCCGGGCGTTGCGGCACCGTCAGCCGCGGCAGCAGCAGGTGCACCAGGGGGCCGATGCAGAGCGCGTACGCGAGCGTCGCGAGGCCGACGGTCCCGCCGAGCACCCAGCCCACCGCGACGACCAGGACCTCGATGCTCGTGCGCACCAGGTGCACGGGCCGCCCGGTGCGGGCCACCAGCCCGGTCATGAGGCCGTCGCGAGGCCCCGGCCCCAGCCGTGCGCCGATGTACAGGCCGCTCGCGACCCCGTTCAGCGCGATGCCGCCCACCACGAGAGCGACCCGACCCGCGGTGTCCAGGTCCGCGGGCAGCAGGTCGAGCAGCGCCAGGAACGGGTCGACGAGCAGCCCGATCACCACGACGTTCGCGATCGTCCCCGCCCCCGGACGCTGCCGCAGCGGGAACCAGCAGGCGAGCACGAGGACGCTCAGCACGAGCGTGGTGGTGCCGAGCGTCCAGCCCAGGTGCACCGCGACACCCTGACCGAGCACGTCCCACGGCATGTTGCCGAGGCCCGAGTGCACGATCATCCCGATCGAGGCGGAGAACAGCACCAGCCCGGCCAGCAGCTGCACGCCCCGGCGGGTCAGGCGACGGTCGACGACCAGCTCGGGGTCATGGTCGCCGGGTGCAGGCTCTGCCGGCTGGTCGGGCGTCCGCTCGTCGCGGGAGGACGCCCCGGTCACGGGATGCGCAGGACGAGCGTGGGAGTCGCCTGCCGGCCGTCGTGCAGCAGCCGGGCCGCGTGCACGCCCTGACCCGCGAGCGTGCGCCACTGCTCACCGATCCACTGCTCGGCGTCGTACTGCGTCGTGAAGACGGGGCTCACGGGTCGGTCGAGCACGCGGCCGTCCACGTCGTCGAGCTCCCACGCCCACTGCGGCCGCATGACCATGCGTCAACGTCCCCTGTCCTGGCGGGCGGCGTCCTGCGCGAGCGCCTTGTTGATCCGGGCACCCCAGAACGGTCCCTCGTAGATGAAGCCCGTGTAGCCCTGGACGAGCGTGGCACCGACGGCGAGGTACTCGCGCGCGTCCGCCGCGGTCGTGATGCCACCCACTCCCATGATGACGGGCTCCGGTCCGAGCCGCGTGCGCAGGCGGGCCACCACGTCGAGCCCGCGCCCGAGCAGGGGCGGGCCTGACAGGCCACCCTCGCCGAGGTCGTGGCCGATCGTCGTGTTGACCGCCACGACGCCGTCGAGCCCGAGCTCGGTCACGAGGTCGGCCACAGCGTCGACGTCCTCGTCGGACAGGTCGGGGGCGATCTTCACGAGCAGCGGCACGCGCGGGCGTCCGACGGCCTGGGTCGCCTCGTCAGCGGCCTCGCGCGTGGCCACCAGGATCGGGCGCAGCGCCTCGACGGACTGCAGGTCGCGCAGGCCGGGGGTGTTCGGGGAGGACACGTTGACGACGAGGTAGTCGGCGTAGGGCCCGAGCCGCGCCGCGCTCGTGGCGTAGTCGTCGGGGGCGTCCGCGGCGGGGGTGACCTTCGTCTTGCCGATGTTCACGCCGATCACGAGCGCGCGGCCCGACGCGGTCGAGCGGAGCCGGTGCAGACGCCGCGCGACCGCGACCGACCCCTCGTTGTTGAAGCCCATGCGGTTGCGCAGCGCCCGCTGGTCCAGCACCCGCCAGAGCCGCGGTGCGTCGTTGCCCGGCTGGGCGTGCGCGGTCACGGTGCCGATCTCGACGAAGCCGTAGCCGAGCATCCGCAACCCGCGCACACCGACGCCGTTCTTGTCGAAGCCCGCGGCGAGACCGAACGGGGCCGGGAACGTCCGCCCCAGGGTGCGCACAGCGCCGCTCGGCGGGGAGGCGCTCAGGCGTGCGACCAGGTCGCTCAGGAACGGGACGGCGGCGACGACGCGGATGAACCGGAACGCGAGCTCATGGGCCCGTTCGGGGGCCATGCGCCGGAAGACCAGGTCGAAGAGGAGGCGGTACACGGCCCCCAACCTAACGGGTCGAGCCGACCCGCCGACGACCGGTCCGTACCTGCCGGACCACCGCAGGTGCGGACGCACGTGACGTGCATCTCGACCGCCCGAACCACCCACGTCTCCGGCGTCATCCCTCTAGCCTCGACGCATGTTCGCCAACGCAGGAGTGTCGTTCGTCCACGTGCTGATCGCCCTGCTGATGTGGGCCATCGCCGTCGCCATCGTCCTGTACCTGGCGTACCGCGTGATCCGGCGCGGTGTGCGCGACGGGATGCTCGACGCCCAGGCCCGCACCATTCCCCCGACAGCCGGCGGACCGGTCCCTCCGACGGACTGAAATCGCTCGACACCGGCGCTGCGCTCGGGCACCCTGCGGCCATGACCTCTGCACGCGCCATCGACCGGGGCGACGCCAGGCAGGTGCGCATCGTCCCGCTCGACGCGGCGACGCTCACCGCCCTCGCGGACGGTGACCTGACCACAGCGAACCTCACCTCACCCGTCCCTCTCACCGCGTGCTTCGCGGACGTCGCGTGGCGCGGCGTGTGGCGCATGCGCAGCGCGCAGGTCACCGCCGACGCCAGTGTGGCGAGGTGGGTCACGGGGGCTGTCTGGGACACCCGGCTCGCCCTCGCGGTCGGGCGTGCAGGGTTCCACGACGCGCCCGACGCCGCCGGCATGGTCGAGGTCGGCTACGCCATCGACCCGGCGCTGCGTCGTCGCGGGTACGGGCGCGCGGCGCTCGAGGCGCTGCTCGCCCGCGCCGACGCGGATCCGGACATCCGGGTGGTGCGGGCCTGCATCAGCCCCACCAACGTCGCCTCGCTGGCCCTCGCCACCGCCCACGGCTTCGCAGCCGTGGGTGAGGAGTGGGACGAGGTCGACGGTCTCGAGATCGTCCACGAGCGCCCCGCGACCTGAGACCGCCGCGAGGCGCCCTCAAACCGCCAGACGCGGCGCTGGCGCCCGGTGGGCTGTCATCGCCCCTCGGGAGCCACCTCGCCCGGTGCTGCGAGCCGTTCCGACGTCGCACCGACCGGCGTGTCGACCGCCGCGGCGCCGGCCGGCGGCCGCTGCGTCCAGATGGGCGGCGCGGGCTTGGCGAAGAACAGCACGACGAGCGCACCGACGACGGCGGCGGCCGCGGGCAGCAGCAGCGCCTGCGACATCGCCGTGGCGAAGCCTGCGTGCAGCGCCTCGGGCAGCCCGGCCGAGAACGACATCTCGCTCGACGGGGCTCCCCCGCCGCCGGGCAGCTCGGCGGTGAGCCGTGACTGGATGAGCGCGGCGATCGCGGCGCTGCCGAGCACGGCACCGACCTGCCGGGTCGTGTTGAAGACGCCCGACCCGGCTCCGGCCTGCTGCGGAGCCAGGTTGCGCGTCGCGGTCGTGGACACGGGTCCCCACATGCACGAGTTCGCGACGCCCAGGACCGCGCTCGGCAGCAGCAGCGTCGTGATCGCGACGTCCGGGGTCAGCAGCGCCGAGTACCAGAACAGGCCCACCGCGAGCAGCAGCAGACCGGTGAAGGCGACGTACCGCGGGTTGACGCGGTCGATCATCTTGCCGACCAGCGGCGACAGGACACCCGCGACGACCGCCATGGGCGCCAGCATCAGCGCCGACCGTGTGGGCGTGAGCCCGCGCACCACCTGGAAGTAGAAGACGAGCGGCAGGGCCATGCTCGTGATCGTGAAGCCGATGGTCGAGATGGCGCCGTTCGCGAGCGAGAAGTTGCGGTCGCGGAAGAGCGAGAGCGGCAGCAGCGGCTCACCCGTGGTGCGCGCCTGCCAGAGCACGAACACCACGAGCACGAGGACGCCCGCGACGATCAGCGAGATCACCGAGATCGGTCCCACGATGGTGCCCCAGTCGTAGCTCGCGCCCTCCTGGATGCCGAAGACCACCAGGAAGAGGCCGACCGCGCTGAGCAGCACGCCCGGGATGTCGAAGCGGTGCGGGTGCGTCTCGAGCCTGGGGACGAGCCGCCACGCGAGCACGAAGGCGACGATCCCGATCGGGACGTTGATGAAGAAGATCCACTCCCAGCCCAGGCTGTCGACCAGGACGCCGCCCAGGATCGGGCCGACGAGCGTCGCGATCCCCGCGACCGCTCCCCAGAGACCCATCGCGGCACCGCGCCGGTCGGGCGGGAAGATGCGGGTGATGACCGCCATGGTCTGGGGGGTCATGAGGGCCGCGCCGAGGCCCTGCAGCACCCGGGCGACCACGAGCATCGTGATGTCACCCGACAGCCCGCACCAGGCGGAGGCGACGGTGAAGACGACCAGGCCCGTCAGGTAGAGCCGCTTGGGCCCGTAGCGGTCCCCGAGCCGGCCCGCGACGAGCAGCGGCACCGCGTAGGCGAGCAGGTAGGCGCTCGTGACCCAGATGACGTCGTTGATGTCGGCACCGAGGCCCGTCATGATCGCGGGGTTCGCGACCGAGACGATGGTCGTGTCGATGAGGATCATGAAGAACCCGATGACGAGCGACCAGAGGGCCGGCCAGGGCTTGGTGACGGTGTCCATGCGATCTTCTCTGCGAGGGTGGCGAGCGCCGTGGGCGCTGGACGTGGTTCTGACGGTCTGTCGGGACCTTACCCCGCACCACTGACACCTCCCGACCACCGCGGGTGCACGGGATGACCGGGCCTCCGCCGCGCGATAGCGTCCGCCAGATGAGCGACGAACCCACCTACGTGACACCCGCAGGCGCCGTGCTCGCCTTCCACGACCCGCTGCTGCTGGCCGAGCTGCTCGACCAGGAGCAGCGCTACGCCCTGACCCGTCTCGACCACGACGACGCGGCACGGCTCGGCAGCCTCATCGCCGACCTCGCGCACCAGCGCGGGCTGCCCGTCGTGGTCCGGGTCGAGCTCGAGACACCCGACGGCCCGCACACCGTCTTCCAGCGCGCGTTCGCCGGGTCCACTCCCGACAACGACTGGTGGCTCGCGCGCAAGGGCGCCGTCGTGCGCCGCTTCGGCCACTCGTCGTTCGCCGTCGGCACCCGCTTCCGCACCGAGGGCACGACGTTCGAGGAGTCGAGCGGGCTCGACCCGCAGGAGTTCAAGGCCCACGGCGGGGCGTTCCCGCTCATCGTCGACGGCGCGCTCGCCGGCATCCTCGGGGTCTCGGGCCTGCCCCAGCAGGACGACCATGCCCTCGCCGTCGAAGGGCTCGCCGCGTTCGTCGCCGAGCATCACACCGGACTCCGCGTTGCTGCAGAGCGCAGGCATGTCCAATGAACGAGACCCGCAAGCCACGCCGACCGGATGTCACCGCAGTCGAGCTCGTGGGTGGTGTCGAGACACTCACGCTCGACCTTCACGACTACGACGACCGGTGGGCCGGCATCTTCCGTGAGCACCGGGGGCGGATCCGCGACGCTCTGGAGGCCATGGACGTCGGGATCGAACACATCGGTTCCACGTCCGTTCCCGGACTGGCGGCGAAGCCGATCATCGACATCGTGGTCGTGGTCGACGACATCACCGCCGAAGAGGACTACCTCGATCCGCTCCTGGCCGTCGGGTATGAGCTGCGGGTCCGCGAGCCGGGGCACCGCCTGGTGCGCACCCCGGCACGCGACGTCCACGTGCACATCCTCGAACGGCACGATCCTGCCGTGGACGAGTACCTCCTCCTCCGCGACCGGCTCCGGTCCGACGCAGCTGACCGCGCGCTCTACGAGAGCACCAAGAGGACCCTGCTCAGTGAGCGCTGGGACGACATGAACGACTACGCCGATGCCAAGACCGACGTCATCCTCTCGATCAAGGCACGAGCGAGGGAATCTCTCGGACAGTGAACCGGGGGTCGGACGCCAGGTGGTCGTCGCCACTCCACGACGTCACCTCGAGGGCGGGCACGCGTGGCGGCCGTCGGGCACCGTTCACGGTGGCCGTGTGCTCCATGACAGGCGCCGGCGTAGCGTCGAGTGGATCACTCGATCGAGGAGGGTTCTGATGGCTGGACTGGAGTCGAAGAGCTTCGATGCACCCGACGACGTTCGTCCGTTCACCGACAAGGGTCAGGCGCAGGTCGTGACGCTTGCCGGCAGCTCGGTGGTCAAGGCCCGGTTCGAACCGGGCTGGCGGTGGTCTGACCACGTCCGCCCCATCGCGGGCACGGACACCTGCCAGTCACCCCATTTCCTCTACGTGCTCTCCGGGCGGCTGAAGGTGGTGATGGACGACGGCACCGAGGCGGAGGCCGCACCCGACGACGTCGTGCGCGTCGAGCCGGGCCACGACGCCTGGGTCATCGGGGACGAGCCCTGCATCACCGTCGACTTCGGGGCGTCTCCCAGCTACGCCACCCCGGGCAGCGCCTGAGGCCCGACCCGCGGCGGGCAGTGCCGGGCCGGGCCTCGTCCGGCCCGTCGCGTCACTGCGGCGACCGCAGCTTCCGGCCCGTCCGGGTGATGACGACGGCGGCGAGCGCATCGAGGGCGTCGATGACCGGGACAGCCGTGCCGAGACCCTGCGCAGCGGCGACCGACAGTTCGGTGCAACCAAGCACGACCACCTCCGCACCGCGCGCGTGCATCGCCTCGACCAGACCCACCAGCGCCGTGACGTCCACGGGGCGACCCGCCTTGACCTGGTCGTAGATGATCGCCTGCAGAACGCGGGCGTCGTCCTCGTCGGGCAGCACGACCTCGCACCCCACCCGCGCCGCCGACACCGTGTACAGCCCCGCCTCCACCGTGCCCTCGGTGCCGAGGACACCGATCCGCCGCACACCCGGGTGTGCGCGCACGACAGCCGCGATCGCCTCGTCCACCGTGCTGAGCACCGGCACGCGGGCCTGCGCGCGGAGCCCGGGGACGAAGTAGCACGCGGTGTTGCACGGGATCACGACGAACGAGACGTCGAGCCGCTCGAGCCGGCTCAGATCCTCCGCCAGCACCGGGCCGGGGTCGGTGTCGGACCGGCCGAGGATGTACGCCGTCCGGTCCGGGATCGAGGCGTGCTGCAGGACGGCCAGGTTGACGTGGTCCTGGTCCCGGTCAGCCGCGGTCAGCGCGACGACGCGCGCGAGAAAGTGCGCTGTCGCGAGCGGGCCGACACCGCCGAGCACTCCGACGGGTGGCTCGTCGACCACCGCGGACCCGCTCATCAGGCGTGCGACGGGTGGTGCTGCCGGAACTTGCGGAGGTGGTTCGCCTGGGCGAGCGCCACGACGGCCCAGCGCCGGGGGTCGCGTTCTGCGTGGTACCAGAGGGGGTTGCTCGCGCGACCACGGCGGATGAGCCGCCGCACCAGCGCCCGCAGGGTCGACGGCAGGTAGCGCAGCAGCACCGTGGCCGGGACCAGGCTGGTCAGGTGCTGCTCCTGCGCCCACACGTCGGGCCCGTCGAGCGGATCGAGGCCCTCGACGTACTCCCGGACGTACATCTGCGCCGTGTTGTGCCCCGACGCCGTGACGTAGGCGTGCGAGCGCCCGAGCCGCGGGTTCAGCTCGAAGAACACGGTCCGCCCGTCGCGCGGGTCGTACTTGAGGTCGAAGTTCGCGAAGCCCGTCCAGCCGATCACCTCGAGCAGCCGGACCGCCTGCGCGACGACGGCGTCGTCCCGGTCGGTGATGATCCCGACCGGGTTCCCCAGCGCCCCGGGCGTGTGCTCCTCGAGCAGCACGTGCCCGAAGGACGCGAACCGCACCCGCCCCGACCGATCGGAGTACGTCGTCAGCACGCGCATGCCCGTGTCGTCGCCGGGGATGCGGTCCTGGATGAGGAACGACCCCGTGTAGCCGGCGTCGCGCACCTGGGCGAGCAGCGCGTGCAGCTCGGCCTCGTCGGCGACGTCCGGGTACACCTTGCGCTTCCCGGGGAAGTCCACCCTGTGGTAGCCGGTGGCGTCCTCCGGCTTCGCGACCACCGGGAACTGGAGGCCGCTCGTGTCTGGCATCACCAGACCGCGGACGTCATGCACCACGGTCGTCGGGTGGTCCACCCCGTGCTCCGCGCACAGCGCCGCGAACGCGACCTTCGAGGTCACCCGATCGAGCACGTGCATCTCGACGTACGGCACGACGTACGCGGCGGGCAGCCGGTCGCGCAGCGCCGCGATCGTCCGGACGTGCCAGTCCGCGGTGCCGAGCAGCAGCAGGGCCCGGTCGGGGTTCCGGTCCGCGATCTCCTGGAGCACCCCGAGGACCTCCTCGGGCTCGTCCATCCGCGACGCGACGACGTTCTCCACGATCCGCGAGTACCTCAACGGCACGGTCGGCACCGTCGACACGACGATCGTCCGGCCGCCGTACGCCTCATGGAACGCCCGGGCGAGGCTGTAGCCGCCGACGTCACCGCCCAGGACAACTGCTCGGGCCTGCACGACATGCACCTCCACGTGCGACACGCCCCCGGGTCCACGACAGCTCGTCCGAGACGCGACTCAACGGGGCGCCCTCTGCGGCGAGTCGGGTGGCTGGCGGACGGCCCTAGAAGCCGTGCGGTGCTGGTCGAGGCGGCTCGGGCACCCGAATGCTATAGCGGGGAGGGATCAAATGGTGATGAATGACCTCCTCAGACCGATGGACCCGCCTCGCGGGAGCGCCGATGTTCGTCAGCGACACCCGAACGGTCGAACGGGACGCAGCGCACCCGCTCACGACAAAGGCCCCGATCCTGGCGGGGATCGGGGCCTTCGTCGTCGCTGTCTCAACGAGTGTCCGGAGGGGGACTTGAACCCCCACGCCCTTTCGGGCACTAGCACCTCAAGCTAGCGCGTCTGCCATTCCGCCACCCGGACAGGTGGACCTTTCAGAAGCCTTTCGGCTCCCTCAGGTGCGGCAGAAACATAGCACGGTGCGGCGGTCGGGCACGCATCGGCGTCGCGGTGCAGACTGTCCCGGAAGAGCGTTGCCGCAGCGTGCGGGGGTATCGGCGAGCGATCGCGTGACCCCCGTCACGTGAGACCCGGGGGTGGGGATGTCGGAACAGGGCGGGACGGGCGACCGAGCGGGAGGGACCGGCGACCGGACGAGCGGGACCGGTCGGTCGCCGTCGTCGTCGAGCGCTGCCCCGCGTCGTGTGGCCGGTTCGCGGCGCCCCGCGACGACGGCCGTGGACATGGACGCGACCGCTCCGCGCTGGCTCATGAAGATGGCCGGGGTGTCGTGGCGGCTGCTCGTGGTCGTGGCGACGATCGCCCTGATCTTCTACGCGACGTCGCGCGTCCTGCTGCTGTTCGTCGCTGTGTTCCTGGCCCTCGTCTTCACCGCGGTGCTGCGGCCCGCGGTCGACGCACTCTCACGCGTCCTGCCGCGCGCGGTCTCCACGGGGCTCGCGATGCTCGGCGGGGTGCTGGTCTTCGTGGGGCTGCTCACCTACGTCGGGGTCTCGGTCGCGGACCGGTGGTCGAAGCTCTCGGAGCAGTTCGGCCAAGGCATCGAGGACATCATCGACTTCCTCGAGAACGGCTCGCCGGTCCCGATCACCGTCGGCCAGATCGACCAGTGGATCGAGAACGGGCGCACCTGGGTCGAGGAGCACGGCGGTGAGCTGGCCGAGCAGGCGGTCGCCCGGGCCGGCAGCGTCGTGGAGGTGCTCACGGCCCTCGCGCTCGCGTTCTTCTGCACGATCTTCTTCCTCGCGAGCGGGCGCCAGATGTGGACCTGGTTCCTCAACCAGCTCCCCGCGAGCGTGCGGGGCTCGTGGAGCGCCGCCGGTGGTGCGGGCTGGTACGCGTTCTCGGGGTACACGCGCGGCATCCTGATCATCGCCGTCACGGACGGACTGCTCGCATTCATCCTGCTCACCGTGCTCGGCGTCCCGCTCGCCGCACCGCTGGCCGTGCTCGTGCTGATCGGCGCGTTCATCCCGCTCATCGGGGCACCCGCAGCCATGGTCGTCGCGATGATCGTGGCCCTCGCGGCGAACGGGCCGGTGCAGGCGGCCATCGTCGGCATCGGGATCGCGCTGATCGGCCAGTTCGAGGGCCACGTGCTGCAGCCGCTCGTGATGGGCAAGCAGGTCTCGTTGCACCCCGTGGTCATCGCGCTCGCCGTGGCGGGGGGCACGCTGACCGCGGGCATCCTGGGTGCGGTGATCGCGGTGCCGCTCGTCGCGGTCGCCTGGACCGTGTACTCGACGCTGCGCACGCCCGACCCGTCGCCCACGGACGAGGCCGACGTACCCACCGGGATCGAGGCGTACGAGGCCGGGGAGAGCCACCCGTAGCTGGACGGCCCAACCTGCCATGCAGGTCAGGCCGGGTCGCCCAGATCCGCGAGCGCCCGCTCGATCTGGGTGAGGACGAGCGGTCCGGGGCGCCGCAGGGGTGCCGGGAGCGGCCCCACCGCGAGACCCAGCATCTCCCCCACGGCGTGCACGACGCGCGCTCCGCCGCTGGCGACGAGGTCCCCGATCGGCGCGAGCGGAGCCATCAGCGCGAGGGCCCTGTCGGCGTCTCCCGCGGCCGCCGCCGCCGCGACCTCGGCGTACCGGGTCGGCAGCACACCTGCGAGGCCCGAGTGCCACGTGCGGGCGCCGGCGAGCAGCCCGTGCACGCCGAGCGCGTCGCCGCTGAAGCCGATCTCGACGTCCGCCGGGAGGTGGTGGTGGAGCTGGCGTGCGCGGTCGTGGACCGCGTCGCGGTCCGTCCCGCGGTCCTTGACGCCCTGGACGCCGGGCAGCCGTGCCACGTGCGTGAGGGCGTCGACGGTGAACGAGTACCGGGTGGCCACGGGGTTGTGGTACGCCCAGACGGGGATCCCGACGACGTTGGTGACGCACCGGTACAGCTCGAGCACCTCGTCGTCGGTGAGCGGCAGGTAGCTCATGGTGGGCACGAGGAGCGCGTCGGCCCCGGCGTGCTCGGCGTCACGCGCGAGGTCGAGCACGTCACGGGTCGTGAGCTCACCGACCCCCACCACGACCGGCACGCGTCCCGCGGCGGCCTCGACCGCGGCCCGGGCGACGCGGCGGCGCTGCTCGCGGTCGAGGTAGGCGAACCCGCCTGTGCTGCCCAGCACCGCGACCCCGCTCGCGCCGCCCGCGACGGCCCGCTCGACGAGGGTGGCCAGCACGTCCTCGGCCACGTCGTCCGCGATCGTGCGCGGGGTGGGCAGGTACGGGACGAGCGCGCCGAGCAGGGGCATCTCTGCAGCGTATAGCCACGGCGACGACCGCCGCGCTCAGCGGAAGTCGCGCGAGGAGGTGCGCACGCGCAGCGACAACGGCGCCAGGTGCTCGGCGAGGAGGTTCGTCGCGCCGTCCGCCCGTTCGAGGCGACCGCGGACCACGAGCGCGGCGGACGTGCGCGCGACCTTGCGGAACCGTTGCCACAGCCCCGGGGTGCACACCACGTTGAGCAGCCCCGTCTCGTCCTCGAGCGACAGGAACGTCACCCCACCCGCGGTGCCGGGCCGTTGCCGGTGCGTGACGACCCCGGCGACCGCGACCCGCCGCCCGGCCTCGTGCCGGAACGCCTGCTCGACGCGCAGCACCCCCGCGGCGTCGAGCCCCTCGCGCACGTGCGCCGTGGGGTACGAGTCGACCGAGACGCCGGTGGCCCAGACGTCGGCGACCGCGAGCTCGACGTCCGTCATGCCCGGCAGCACGGGGGCGCTCACCCCGACAGAGACGCCCGGCAGGGTGTCGGGCCCCTCCTGGGCGAGCGCACCTGCGGCCCACAGCGCCTCGCGCCGGGTCGCACCGAGCGACCCGAGCGCGCCGCCCGTCGCGAGCGCCTCGAGCTGGACCGTACTCAGCCGCACCCGGCGTGCCAGGTCGCGCAGGTCCGCGAACGGGCCGTGGGCGGCGCGCTCGGCGACGAGCCGCTCCGCGACGTCCTCCCCCACGCCCCGCACCGACGCGAGCCCGAGCCGCACCGCGAGCGCCCGCCCCGCGCTCGCCGCCGGGCCCTGCTGCGCGGTGGGCGCGGTGCCCGAGGGGGTGGGCACGAGCCGCGGCTCACCGTCCGCAGGGGTCGGCCCCTGCCGCTCGACCAGCGCCTGCACACCCGAGGCCTGCACGTCGGGGCGCAGCACCTCGATGCCGTGGCGGCGCGCGTCGGCCACGAGGGACTGCGGGGAGTAGAAGCCCATGGGCTGGGCGGCCAGCAGCCCGGTGTAGAACGCGGCGGGGTGGTGCACCTTGAGCCAGGCGCTCGCGTACACGAGGAACGCGAACGAGTAGGCGTGGGACTCGGGGAAGCCGAAGTCGGCGAAGGCCTTGAGCTTGTCGAAGATCTGCTCGCCGACCTCGGGGCCGATCCCGTTCGCGGCCATCCCCGCGAGCAGCCGCGCGTGCATGGCCTCCATCCGCTCGGTCGAGCGCTTGGAGCCCATGGCCCGGCGCAGCTGGTCGGCCTCGGCCGGCGTGAAGTCGGCCACGTCGATGGCCATCTGCATGAGCTGCTCCTGGAACAGCGGCACCCCGAGGGTCTTCGCGAGCGACTTCTCGAGCTTCGGGTGCAGGTAGGTGACCTTCTCGCGGCCGTGGTACCGGTTGATGTAAGGGTGCACCGAGCCGCCCTGGATGGGCCCGGGGCGGATGAGCGCGACCTCGACGACGATGTCGTAGAACCGGCGTGGCTGCAGGCGCGGCAGGGTGCCCATCTGGGCGCGCGACTCGACCTGGAACACCCCCACGGTGTCGGCGGCGCTCAGCAGGTCGTAGACGAGCGGGTCCTCGTAGGGCAGCGCGTGCAGGTCGAGCTCGACCCCCTCGTGCTCGCGCACCTGCTCGAACGCGATGCGCAGCGCGGTGAGCATCCCCAGGCCCAGCAGGTCGAACTTCACGAGCCCCGCGTCGGCGCAGTCCTCCTTGTCCCACTGGAGCACGGTGCGTCCCGGCATCCGGGCCCACTCGACCGGGCACACCTCGATCACAGGACGGTCGCACATGACCATGCCGCCCGAGTGGATGCCCAGGTGGCGCGGGAGGCGCAGGAAGCGTTCGGCGAGATCGACCACCGCGGTCGGGATCTCGTCGAGGTCCGCCGGCGCGGGGGGCTCGTGGCTCGTGCCCCACCACGCGTCGTGCTGGTCGTCGCGGGCACGGTCCCGGGTGGCGACCTGGTCCCGGGTGGCGACCTGGTCGCGCGCGGGGACGGCGTCACGCCCGTCGGGCGTCACGGGGTCGGCGCCACGCAGGCTCCCCCACCGGTCGATCGACTTGCTCCACGCGTCCTGCTGGCCCGCGTCGTAGCCGAGCGCGCGGGCGGCGTCACGCACCGCGGAGCGCGGGCGGTAGGAGATGACGTTCGCGACCTGGGCCGCGTGCGTGCGCCCGTGCGTGGCGTAGACGTACTGGATGACCTCCTCGCGGCGCGCGGACTCGATGTCGACGTCGATGTCCGGGGGCCCGTCGCGCTCGGGCGCCAGGAAGCGCTCGAAGAGCAGACCGTGCTTGACGGCGTCGACCGCGGTGACGCGCAGCACGTAGCAGACGGCCGAGTTCGCGGCCGAGCCACGGCCCTGCGCCATGATGCCGTGGCGGCGGCAGAAGTCGACCAGGTCGTAGACCACGAGGAAGTACCCGGGGAACCCGAGGTCCTCGATCACCCGCAGCTCGTGCTCGAGCTGCGCGTAGGCCCCGGGCACGCGCTCGGCCTCGGGCGGCCCGTACAGCTCGAGGGCGCCGCGCCGCACGAGCTCGCGCAGCCACGTGGCCTCGGTGTGCCCCGGGGGCACCGGGTAGGGCGGCAGCTGGGGGGCGACGAGCGAGAGGTCGAACGCGCACTCGGCCGCGAGCGCCGCGGCCCGCGCCACGGCCTGCGGGTGGCGACGGTGGCGCGCGAGCATCTCCGCGGCCGAGCGCAGGTGGGCCGTGGGCGCGCCGGGCAGCCAACCGTCCAGGTCCTCGAGCGAGGAGCGTGCGCGGACGGCCGCGAGCGCCGCCGCGAGGTCGGCGTCCCGGGGCGTGGCGTAGTGCACCCCACCGGTCGCGACGAGCGGCAGGTCGCCCGCGGCGGCGAGGGCCGCGAGCGCGTCGTTGCGCTCGGCGTCGAACGGGTCGCCGTGGTCGGTGATCTCCACCGCGACGTTCTCGTGGCCGAAGAGCCCCACGAGCCGGTCGAGCTCGGCGCGGGCGGCGACGAACCCCGCGGGGGTCACCTCACCGTTCGTGGCGCCGCCCGCGAGCGCCTGGCGCACCGATCCCTTGCGGCAGCCGGTCAGCACGAGCCACTGCCCGGCGGCCTGCTCGGCGAGCTCGTCCCAGCGGTACCGGGCGGCGCCCTTGGCCCCCGCGGCGAGGTGCCCGGTGGCGATCGCGCGCGACAGCGAGCGGTAGCCGTCGGGGCCGCGGGCCAGGACGAGCAGGTGGGTCGCGCGCGGGTCGGGGACGCCCGTGGGGGCGTCGAGCACGTCGGGGCCGAGCGCGCCCGCTCCCGAGCGGGTGGTCCAGCCGCCCCCGGGCACGGGCAGGTGCAGCTCGGCGCCGAACACCGTGGGCAGTCCCACGGCCCGGGCGGCCTGGGCGAACCGCACGACGCCGTAGAACCCGTCGTGGTCGGTCAGGGCCAGGGCCGAGAGCCCGAGGCGGGCGGCCTCGGCGGCGAGCTCCTCAGGCTGGCTCGCGCCATCGAGGAAGCTGAACGCCGAGTGCGCGTGCAGCTCGGCGTACCGGGGGGCGTCAGTCATAGGTGGCCTCGCACGCCCAGACGTCGTCCTGCCACGAGAGCAGCAGGGCGCTGCCGTCCTCGAGGCTGACCTGCAGGTGGGCGCGGCGGCGCGGCCGCTCGGTCCACGACCGGTCGAGCAGGGGCCAGGGTCCGGCCCACCCCGTGACGGGGTGCGTGGCCGTCCGCGTGCGCACCGCCGTGGGGTCGGCGCTCAGCGCGAAGCGGTCGTCGAGGCGCACCGGCACCCTGGTGGCGGCGAGCACCTCGACCGGCTCGGGCTCGGTCAGGACCGTGGCCGGCGCCGGTGCGGGCAGGCGTCCGGGCCACGGCCGATCGGCGGGGCGCGGTGGCGGGGTCTGCTCCCCCCAGGGCCGCAGGTGCACCTGCTCGCGCACGTCGCGGCCGCCCTGCAGGACGGCGACGAGCACGCCGTCCCCGCCGATGAGTCCCTGCACCCGGTCGAGGGCACGGTGCGCGCGCAGGTCCCCGCCCGAGGGCCCGCCCCACAGCCGCCCCTGCTCGGCGCCTGCCGGGGCGACCTCCTGGGCGGTGAGGGCCAGGTGCACGAGCGCGACGGGCTCGGGGTGCTCGCCGTCGTCCCCCGCGCCCGTGCGGGGCGGGCGGGCCAGCGACCCCGCGGTGAGCCACCCCTCGAGCTGCCAGCGGATCCGGTCCGTGATGCGGGCGGCCGTGAGCCCACCGAGACCGCCGAGGTCGGTACGCCACACCCTCACCAGGTCCTCGCCCGTGTCGGTGCGCGCGGCGACCTGCAGGCGCCCGCACGTGACCGAGTGCTCGAGGAGCATCGCGTGCAGCTCCTCGGCCAGGCGCCGGCCCATGAACGTGGCGGTGTCGACGCGCTCGGCCGGGGGGTCGAGCGCGCACGCGACCTCGAGGTCGGTCTCGGGGCGGCGCCGGGCGGGCGGGCGGGCGTCCTGACCGCGGGCCAGGAGCTGCGCCCACGCGCCGAGCGCACCGAACCGGGCGTGCACGTCACCGCTGGGCAGCGCGGCGAGCGCGCCGAGGGTGCGCAGCCCGAGCCGTCCGAGCAGGTCCACGAGCTCGGCGACCCGGGACGCGGCACCGTCCTCGACCGCGGCGTGCACGAGGTCACCGACCCCGCGCGGGGCCAGAAACGCGGGCGAGGCCCCCGCGGGCACCGTCGCGTCCGCTCGGGCGGCGAGGACCGCGGCGAGCAGCCCGTCGGCCGTCCCCACGTGCGCCTCGTGCCCGGTCAGCCGGGCGACAGCGGTCACGAGCCGTTCCGCGAGCGCCTCCTCCGACCCGTGGTAGCGGCTGGCCCCGTCGGCGGGGAGCAGGAGCAGCCCTGCGCGGACGACCTCGATCCCGGCGACCACCGTCTCGGCCGCGCTCGCCACCGGTTCGAAGAGCCGCACGTCGCGTCCCTCGTCGGCCGCGAGCAGGACCAGCTCGGGGCAGCAGCCCTGCGCCTGGCGTCGCCGCATGCCCCGGCGCACACCCTGGGCGCGGGCGAGCGCGGAGACCGCGCGCAGCCGCTGCCCGTCGTGGACCGCAGCGGGCAGGTGGGGGGCGACCTGGTCCGCGCGGACGGCTGCGACCACGGGCCAGTCGGGCACCCACAGCACGGTGGTGCGGGTGCTCATCCGACCAGCCTCAGCGGTGCGGGGGCGCGACCGGGTGCCGGGGCGGCCGGGGGCTCGGTACCCACCGGGCGGCCGAGCGGGAGCGTGACGTCGATGCTCAGCGGCACGCCGGCGCCGCCGCGCCCGCTGCGCGTGACCCGCAGCTCGTGCGTGCGCAGGCGCCCCTCGCCCTGACCGACGCCGTCCCAGCGCCCGGTCCCGGCGGTCAGGACGACGTTCGCGCCGGGCCACGCCACGCTCGAGAGCAGCGCGGTGCCACGTTCCCGGGCACGGGCGGCGAGCCGTCGCCGGTCACCGTCGGTGAGTGCAGCACCCGGGCCGACGAGCACGACGTCGAGACCGTCGAGCAGTGCGGCCACGACCGCCGGGGAGTCGGGACCCGGGCGCGGCACCACGGCGAGCCGTTCGAGGGCGACACCGGCCTGGGCCGCGGCGAGCAGCCCGACGGCGGGCTGCCCCACGACGGCCGCCCAGGCGCCCTCGGAGCACGCCCGGGCCAGCAGGGTCAGCAGCAGCGAGGTGGAGCCCGTCACGGCCGTGGTGCTGCCGCGGCGCAGCCCGTCGGGCAGCAGCGCGGCGAGCTCCGGAGGCACGGGCAGCGAGGGGCGTTCGCTCATCAGGAGCGAGGTGCGGCGCACCGCCGCCTCGACGACGCCACGCTCCTCGGGCGCCGGTGCACCCCGCAGGTCAGAGGGCGTCGCGGGCATGTCGGGAGGCCCGGGCAGGTCGGGACGCGCGGGCACCGCGAGGGGTGCGACGACGGGGACCGGTGGCTGCGGCACCACCGCGACCCCGGCGGGTCGCACGAGGCTGCGCGCGCCGGTGCGCTGCTCGGCGTGGGCCAGGGCCGCGCGGGCACGGGCCGCGCGCTCCTCCCGGCTCGTCACCTCCACGGTCATGCTCCGACTCCTCCCGTCTCGAACACGTGTTCGATCATGCCAGTAGACGCCGACAGCGCCGGGGGTGTCAATCGAGCCCGCGGGCAGGCGTAGCATCAGTCAACGGCTTGATGGATCCATCAATCCGTTCACCATCGGAGACCCATGCCCCTCCCCGCGCCCGGCGCCGACCGTCCCGTCCACGAGTTCAAGGCCGAGCTCTTCAAGGCCCTCGCCCACCCCGTGCGGATCCGCACGCTCGAGCTCCTCGCCGAGCGCGACCGGCAGGTCAGCGAGCTGCTCACCGAGATCGGCATCGAGGCCTCCCACCTGTCCCAGCACCTCGCGGTGCTGCGCCGGGCGGGCGTCGTCACCGCGGTGCGCCAGGGCAACGCGGTGCACTACTCGCTCGCCCACCCGGCCGTCGCCGCGATGCTCGCCGCGGCCCGCACCGTGCTGCTCGACACCCTCGCCGGAGCCCGCGCCGCGCTCGCCGACCTCGAGCGTGACGACCTCGAGCGCGACGACGCCGGACGCGAAGAACCCGCATGAGCACGGGCGAGCTGATGGGACGCGTCGACTGGCGCGCCACCCGGGCGTCGCTGGCCCGGCGCACGCTCCCCCGCCGGTCGGACTACGCCGGCCTGCGCCGGTACTGGCGCGCCGACGCGGTCGCCGGGTTGACGGTCGCGATCGTCGCCCTGCCGCTCGCGCTCGGCTTCGGGGTGACCTCGGGCCTCGGCGCCACCGCCGGGCTCGTGACCGCCGTCGTGGCCGGCGCGGTCGCCGCCGTCTTCGGCGGCTCGCACCTGCAGGTCTCCGGGCCCACGGGCGCCATGACCGTGGTGCTGATCCCGATCGTCGCGCGCCACGGGCCCGAGTCCGTGGCGGCCGTGGCCATCATGGCCGGCGTGCTCGTGATCGTCGGCGGGCTCGTAGGCCTCGGACGGCTCGTCGCGTACATCCCCTGGCCCGTGGTCGAGGGGTTCACGTTCGGCATCGGCGTGGTCATCGCGCTCCAGCAGGTTCCCCTCGCGCTCGACACCCCCAAGGCCGCGGGCGAGAACGCCGGGCTCGTCGCGCTGCGCACCCTCGGCACGGTCGCGTGGGCCGACGCGCTGCCCGCGCTCCTCGTCGTCGCCCTGGTCGTGGCGACCATGACGCTGCTCCCCCGCGTCAACAGAGCCGTGCCCGCCTCGCTCGTCGCGGTCGTCGTGGCCACCGTGCTCGTCGAGCTCACGAGCACCGACGTCGACCGGATCGGCGTGCTGCCCTCGTCGCTGCCCGCGCCGTCCGTCCCCCTGGTGAGCCTCGAGACCACGAGCGCGCTGTTCTCGGCAGCGTTCGCGGTCGCGATGCTCGCGGCCCTCGAGTCCCTGCTCTCCGCCCGCGTGGCCGACGGCATGGCCGACGACGTGCCGCGCACCCAGCCCAACCGCGAGCTCGTGGGGCAGGGCCTCGCGAACGTCGCCGCCGGGATGTTCGGCGGCATGCCCGCCACCGGCGCCATCGCCCGCACCGCCGTCAACGTGCGCGCCGGTGCCCGCACCCGCACCGCCGCCCTGCTGCACGCCGTGGTGCTCGCCGCGATCGTGTACCTGGCCGCGCCGTGGGTCGGGCGCATCCCGCTCTCAGCGCTCGCGGGGGTGCTGCTCGTGACCGCTGCCCGCATGGTCGACCTGCCCACGGCCCGCGCCATCTGCCGCTCGGGCACGTCGGGCGCCGTCGTCTTCCTGACCACGCTGGGCGTCACCGTCGTCTTCGACCTGGTGCTCGCGGTCGAGGTGGGCGTCGCCGTGACGGCGGTCCTCGCGCTGCGGGCCGTCGCGCGCGCGAGCGGCCTGCACCGCGAGCCCCTGCCCGAGCCGGGCACCGAGGCGGTGGGCACCGACGCCGAGCGTGCGCTGCTGCACGAGCACATCGCCCTGTACCGCATCGACGGCGCCCTCTTCTTCGCCGACGCACGCCGGTTCCTCGACGAGCTGGCCCGGGTGGCTGACGTCCGCGTCGTGGTGCTGCGCCTGTCGGCGATCCGCGTGCTCGACACCAGCGGGGCGAACGCGCTCGCGGAGGTCGTCGCCGACCTGCAGCGCCGCGGCATCGTGGTGCTGCTCAAGGGGCTGCGTCCTGAGCACCGGCGCGTGGTCGAGTCGGTCGGGGTGCTCGCCGAGCTGCAGCACCACCGGCACCTGTTCACCGACCTCGACGAGGCCGTCGAGCACGCCCGCGACCACGTGCGCCGCTCCCGGGGCGCACCGCTCCCCGAGGGCAGGGACGCGACCACCTCGGCATGATGGGAGGAAGGACGCACCCCGCCCACGAGGAGGATCCCGTGGCCGTCTCCCTGACCCGACCGGTGGCCCCCGACCCGTACGCGGCGCTGCCCCCCGTGCCGTCGTTCACGCTCACGAGCGAGGACGTCCGTGACGGCGAGCCGCTGCTCGACGCGCAGTGGGCGCCACCGGGCGGCAACACCTCGCCCCCGCTGGGCTGGTCCGGCTTCCCGGCGCAGACGCTCTCGTTCGTCGTGAACCTCTTCGACCCGGACGCCCCGGGCGTCACGGGGTTCTGGCACTGGTTCATGGTCGACGTCCCGGCCCGCACCACGTCGCTGCCCCGGGGTGCGGGCTCGCCCGACGACGCCCGCGTGCCTCCGGGCGTGTTCCAGCTGCGCGGCGACTCGGGCAGCTCGGGGTTCAGCGGCGCGAAGCCGCCGCCCGGCGACCGTGCGCACCGCTACGTGATCGCGGTGCACGCGCTCGACGTCGAGCACCTCGGCGTCGGCACGTCCACCATGCCGGGCGCCGCCTCGATCGCGACCGTGCGCCACACCCTGGCCCGGGCGATCTTGGTGGGCACCGCCCAGGCCGCCTGACGGTCGACCCGTGCGACGCCGCGGCCGGGGTCGCTAGCCTCGGGCCATGCCTCCCGCGACCCTCGGCACCCTGACCTGGCTCGGCGCGCTCGACCACCCCGAGCTCCTCGCAGAGAGCACGTTCGCGGCCCTGAGCGGCTGGGCCGCGGTCGAGCGCCAGGTGGCCGAGGCGGTGGTCGTCGCCGAGATCGACCCCACCCTCGCGGACACCGCAGCCATGACCGAGGCCTACGGGCTGCCGCTCGCGGTCTCTGCCAACTGCGTGCTCGTCGCAGGTCGGCGCGCGGGCGAGGAGCGCGCGGCGGCGGCCGTGGTCCGCGCGACGACCCGCGCGGACGTCAACAACGCCGTCAAGCGGCTGCTCGACGTGCGCAAGGCGTCGTTCCTGCCCATGGAGCGCGCCACCGAGGAGTCCGGCATGGAGTTCGGCGGCATCACCCCGATCGGCCTGCCCGACGGCTACCGCGTGCTGGTCGATGCCCGCGTCGCGACCCCCGACCCCGACGCGGGTGACCTCGTGATCATCGGCAGCGGGCTGCGCCGGTCCAAGCTGGCGCTTTCGGGTGCCCTGCTGGCCGCGCTGCCCGGCGCCGAGCTCGTCGACGGCCTCGCGCTCGCCTGACGACGACAGGGGCCGATGCTCGTCATGACCGCAACCACGTCCCGGCTGCGGCTGCGCCCGTTCTCGGAGTCGGACTTCGCCTGGCTCCACCTCATCACGGCGAACCCGACCGTGACGCGCTACACGAGCTGGGGCCCGAACACGCCGGCGGACACGCGGGCCTTCCTGGACGAGGCGTCGCGGTCAGGCCGCGGGCCGGACGAGTTCACGTGGGCGGTCACGCTGCCGGACGGGACGGGGATCGGGTCCGCCGGGCTGGAGGTCATCGGTCGCGAGAACCGTCGGGCGTCCTTCGGGTACATGCTCGACCCGGGCTACTGGCGCCAGGGCTACGCCACGGAGGTCGCAGAACAGCTGGTCGCGTTCGCCCAGACCCTGGGCATGCACCGCGTGGAAGCGACGTGCCACCCCGACAACGCCGCATCCGCCCGGGTGCTGGAGAAGGCCGGCCTGACCCTCGAAGGCCGGCTCCGGGACCACCTGCACGTCCGCGGTGCGTGGCGCGACAGCCTCTTGTACGCCGTCGTCCTGCGGAACTGACCTGACGACGGAAGGACGCGTCCGGGAGTGGCGGAAGGGCCGTCGTCGGTCCGACGAGTCCCGTCCGCTCACGCGGGGAGCCGGACCTCGACGTGACCCGCCCCCGGTGCGTCGAGGGTGAACGACGCGCTCGCGGACCCGGCACCGACCCGGTAGTCGCCCAGGAAGCCCGTGACCAGGACCTGCCCCTCGGCGTCCGTCACGAGCGTCCGTGGTGCGTGCCACCACTCGCCCTTCACCAGCCCGTGCAGCGCGTCGTAGGCGGGCTTGGGCGTGCCGTCGGCGCGGACCAGCCCGCCCGGGGCACCGAGCCACATGCCGGCGTCGGACAGGCCCCAGTACGTGATGGCCTCGACCGCGGGGTGCGACACGAGCGTGCGGTAGTGCCGGGCGACCTCGTCCGCCTGCCGCTCCTCGCCCTCGGGGGTCGAGGGCCAGCTCGCGACCTGGTGGTCGTTGAGGTCGTCGATGTGCGCGGGCATGAGCTCACCCGAGAGCAGCGTGGTCTCGGTGAGGTGCAGCGGCAGGCCGAAGCGTGCGAACCGGTCGAGCACCTCGAGGGTCCTCTCCTCGCCCCACCAGCCCTGGTGCATGTGGCTCTGCAGCCCGATCGCGTCGATCGCGATGCCGGCCTCGAGGCAGCCCTCGATGAGGCACTCGTAGGCCGTGGACATGTCGAAGTCGTTGAGCAGCAGCGTGGCCGTGGGGTCGGCCGCGCGTGCCGTGTCGAACGCGAGCCGGATCGTCGGGATCCGGCCCCGGTCCCAGCACAGCCGGGTCAGGCCGTTGGGCTGCTTGTCGAAGACCGGCATGATCACGACCTCGTTGATCACGTCCCACACGCGCACCACGTCCGCGAACGTGCTCACGTCGCGTGTGATGCGGGCGGTCTGCGCGGCGGCGACCTCGTCGGTCGTGAGCTCCTCGAGCCACGGGGCCGTCTCGGTGTGCCAGGCCAGCGGGTGCCCCTTGACGAGCACGCCCCGATCGGCGAACCAACGCGCCGCGTGGTGCAGCCGTGCGGTGTCAGGACGGCCGCGCACCGGCTCGAACTGGCCCCAGTAGAACGGCAGCGTGGTGGCGTTGAACAGCGCGAGCCACTGCTCGGCGAGCACCTCGTCCGCGGCCTGCTGCGCGGCCGGGACATCGGGCCCCGCGCCCGCCTCACGGTTGGCGAGGTCCACGAGGTCGAAGCCGATGCAGCCGAACGCGAGGCGGTGGCGGGTCTGCTCGACGACCACCGTCTCCCCCGCGAGCGGTCGCCCGTCCGGGCCGCGCACCGTGAGCGTCGCCTGGGCCGTGCGGTGCCGCATCGACACGTCCGGACGGGGCGTGCCGCGCCCGGGCGCGGGCTGGGGCGGGGCCACGGTGGTGGTGGCGGTGGTGGGCATCGGCGACCTCCTCGTCACGGACGAAGAGCACAGCGTCGCACGTCACGGCCCCATGTCCCCCGCAGGCGCGTGGTCGCGCACGACGACGCAGCCTGACGCGACCCCGCCCCGGTGATCGTCAGACGGTCACTGCACGAGCCGGTAGAACCGGAAGGTGTCGTGCTCGACGTCGAGCACCTCGACGTCGGTGAAGCCTGCCGCGCGCGCGTACCCGGCGAGCACGTCCGGCCGCATCACGGTGCCGGTGCCGGCGCTGGGGGTCTCGGCGAGCGAGTCGGGCAGGCACACGGTGAGCGAGTAGCCGTAGAACAGCCGCTCCATGGCGCCGGCACGGGCGCCGAACTCCGTCTCGGTGCGCTCGTCGACGACCAGGACGTACCCCTCCGGGTCCGCGAGCGCCCGCATCCCGCGCAGCACGCCGACCGGGTCCCGCAGGTCGTGCACGCACTCGAAGGCAGTGACGACGCCGTACGGGCCGGACCGTGCCGCGCTCGTCGCGGCGTACTCGACGGCGTCGGCCTCGATGAACCGCACCCGATCCGACACGCCCGCCGTGCGCGCGTGGCCGTGGGCTGCGGCGACCGACGGGCCGTCCAGGTCGATGCCGTCCACGTGCACGGTGGGGAACCCGAGCGCGAAGGCGATCGACGACCAGCCCTCGCCGCACCCGACGTCCGCCACCCGGGCGCCGCCGTCCAGCAGCGTCGCGAGCAGCGGCAGCTGCGGCACGACGTCCTGGGCGAGCTGGCGCAGGAAGAACGGGCGGTTCAGTGCGGCCTGCGCCTCGCGTGCGTCCGACCCCAACCGTTCCCAGCTGACGCCCGCGCCCGTGCGGTAGGCCTCGACCGTCTCGTCGACCACGCGCCAGGTGGCCGCTGCCAACCGCCCGAACGGGGCCAGGTAGGTGAGCGAGGCGCTGTCGGTGAGCACCTCCTGCGCGCCCGGCGTCAGCGCGAACCGGCGGGCGTCGGCCCCCGACCCGGGTGGTTCGGCCGGCTCGACGGTCAGGTACCCGACCGCCGCCTGGTGCTCGAGCCACTCGCGGACGTACCGGGGGTGGGTGCGGGTGCGCTGCGCGAGCTCGGTCGCCGTCGACGCGCCGTGCTGCGCGAGCGACCGGTACCAGCCGAGCCGGTCGCCCGCGTACAGCGCGTGCATCTCCTGCGCGCCGAGGAGCGCCGCCATGACGCGTCCCGCGACGTCGTCCGTGGACGCGCCCAGGCTCAGGAGCAGGTCGCCGGGCGCCTCGCTCAGCGGCACATCGGGCACGCCTCCGTGCGGCGTCGGGACGGTGGCCCCGCCGGGGCGAGCAGGATCCGGGTGACCCAGGGGGTCGACGTCGAACGACATGGCGACCTCCGTCGCGAGGCGGTCGGCGTCCGCGTCCCGGACGCCTCCATCGACCTTGCGCCGGTCCCGGCCCGCCCGCAAACCGGCTCGGATACCGGATGCATCTCACTCGCACCCTTGAGGCAGTCGAGGCTTCCGCGTCTCTCGACCTTAGGGAAGGATGACCACCCCACGGCACGGCGCGTCAGGACGCATGGCACGCGCGGGGTCACGAAGAGCAGCGCGTGGGCTCGAGTACCGACAGCTCCGCCGCGACCGCCCGCGGAGCCAGATCCGTGACCTCGGGTCGCGCCGGTCGGGCTCAGGAGGCGGGGCGGGTGGCCCAGAACGCGACAGCCGCAGCCGCGGCCACGTTCAGCGAGTCGACGCCCCCGGCCATGGGGATGCGCACGGTCAGGTCGGCCGCCGCGATCGTGGTGGACTTCAGACCGTGACCCTCGGCACCGAGGATCAGCGCGAGCCGGTCCGGCAGGTCCTGCTCGAGCGCGTCCAGGCTGATCGAGTCGTCGGAGAGGGCGAGGGCGGCCGTGACGAACCCCGCGTCGCGCAACGTCTCCACGCCCGCGGGCCATTCGTCGATCCGGGTCCACGGCACCTGGAAGACCGTTCCCATCGACACCCGCACCGACCGCCGGTACAGCGGGTCCGCGCAGCGGGGCGTCACGAGCACCGCGTCGACGCCCAGCGCCGCCGCCGAACGGAACGCCGCACCGACGTTGGTGTGGTCCACGATGTCCTCGAGCACGGCCACCCGCCGCGCCCCGGCGCCACCTCGGGCCGCGCTCAGCACGTCGCGCACGGAGGGCAGCACGGGCCGGTGCATCGAGGCGAGCGCCCCGCGGTGCACGTGGAACCCGGTGATGGCCTCGAGCACGTCGGGCTCGGCGACGTACACGGGCACGCAGGTCCCGTCGTCGGGCAGCCCGGCCAGCATCTCCTCGAGGTCGGGCAGCCAGCGCGGGGACACCAGCACCGAGCGCGGCCGGTGCCCGGCGGCGAGCGCCCGGCGGAGCACGGTCGAGCTCTCGGCGATGTACAGGCCCTTGGCGGGCTCGTGCTTGGAGCGCAGCGCGACGTCGGTCAGCGAGACGTAGTCGGCCAGGCGCTCGTCGGCAGGGTCGGTGAGGGCGATGATCTCGGGCGCTGGCACGTCGTCCATCATCCCGCAGGGGCTGCCCCGGTCCGGACCATCGCCCGACCCGGGGCACCCCGCGCGGGTCAGTCGAGCGCCGCCGCGGCGTCGGCGAACTGGCTCGCGTACAGCCGGGCGTAGGCCCCGCCCTCGGCGAGCAGCCCCTCGTGGGTGCCCTGCTCGACGATCGAGCCGTGCTCCATCACGAGGATCACGTCGGCGTCGCGGATCGTGGACAGCCGGTGGGCGATGACGAACGACGTGCGGCCCTCGCGCAGCGCGTTCATGGCCTGCTGCACGAGCACCTCGGTGCGGGTGTCGACCGAGGACGTGGCCTCGTCGAGCACGAGGATCGCGGGGTCGGCGACGAACGCCCGGGCGATCGTCAGGAGCTGCTTCTCCCCCGCGCTGACGTTCGACCCCTCGTCGTCGATCATCGTGTCGTAGCCCTCAGCGAGGGTGCGCACGAAGTGGTCGACGTGCGTGGTGCGGGCCGCCTCCTCGAGCTGCTCGCGGGTGATCTCGTCGGCCGCGTAGGCGATGTTCTCCGCGATGGACCCGCTGATCAGCCACGTGTCCTGGAGCACCATGCCGATCTGCGAGCGCAGGTCGTCGCGCGTCATGTCGGCGGTGTCGACCCCGTCGAGCGTGATCCGGCCGGAGTCGACCTCGTAGAAGCGCATGAGCAGGTTGACGAGCGTGGTCTTGCCCGCGCCGGTGGGCCCGACGATCGCGACCGTCTGCCCGGGCTCGGCCACGAACGACAGGTGCTCGATGAGCGGGTTCTCCGGGTCGTAGCTGAAGGACACGTCGTCGAACGCGACCCGGCCCCGGACGGGCTGGGGCACGCGCATCGGGTCGGTCGGGTCGGGGCGCTGCTCGGCCGCGTCGAGCAGCTCGAACACGCGCTCGGCCGAGGCGACACCGGACTGCAGCAGGTTCATCATCGAGGCGATCTGGGTGATGGGCTGCGTGAACTGGCGTGAGTACTGGATGAAGGCCTGCACGTCACCGAGCGAGAGCGTGCCCGACGCGACGCGCAGCCCACCGACCACCGCCACGACCACGTAGTTGAGGTTGGCGACGAAGCCCATCGCGGGCTGGATGATCCCGGAGATGAACTGGGCCTTGAACGAGGCCTCGTACAGCTTCTCGTTCTCGTCGTGGAAGGTGGCGACGGCCTCGTGCTGGTGGCCGAAGACCTTGACGAGCGCGTGGCCCGTGTACATCTCCTCGACGTGGGCGTTGAGCTGCCCGGTGCGGGCCCACTGGGACACGAACTGCGGCTGCGAGCGCTTGGCGATCGCCATGGTCACGACGATCGACAGCGGGATGGTCACGAGCGCGACCAGGGCCAGCAGCGGCGAGATCCAGAACATCATGGCGAGCACGCCGACCACGGTGAGGACTGCGGTGATGAGCTGGGACAGCGTCTGCTGGAGGGTCTGGGCGACGTTGTCGATGTCGTTCGTGACGCGGCTGAGCACCTCGCCGCGCGGCTGGCGGTCGAAGTAGGACAGCGGCAGCCGCTGCAGCTTGGACTCGACGGCCTCACGCATCCGGTAGACGGTGCGCTGCACGATCCCGGCCGTGAGCCGGCCCTGCAGCCAGCTGAACACGAACGACGCGACGTAGACCGCGAGCGCGAGCAGCAGCACGTCGCGCAGCCGCGTCAGGTCGATGCCCGCGCCGGGCACCACGTCCATGCCGCTGAGCATGTCGGCGAGCTTGTCCTGGCCGGCGGCGCGCAGCCCTTCGACGGCCTGCTCCTTCGACGTCCCCGCGGGCAGCCGCTGCCCGACGACCCCCTCGAAGATGAGGTTGGTCGCATTGCCGAGGATCTTGGGGCCGGACACGACGAGCGCGACCGAGACGACCGCGAGCGCGACGGTCAGGGCCATCTTCAGCCGCTCGGGCGACAGGAAGCCGAGCAGCCGCCGCCCCGAGCCGGTGAAGTCCATCGACTTCTCGGTGGGCATGCCCATGCCGCCCATGGGGCCGTGGCCCGGGCCGCCATGACCACCCGGGCCACCGCGGCCGCGGCGCGGTGCGCCCTGGGTACCGGTTCGCTGGTCGGCGCTCACGCTGCCTCCTCCTCGCTGATCTGGGACAGCACGATCTCGCGGTACGTCGGTGACGTCGCGAGGAGCTCGTCGTGGGTGCCGCGCGCGACGATCGTGCCGTCCTCCAGGACGACGATCTCGTCGGCGCCGCGGATGGTCGCGACCCGCTGCGCGACGATCAGGACCGTCGCCCCCCGGGTCTCGGGCACGAGCGCGGTGCGCAGGGCCGCGTCCGTCGCGAAGTCGAGCGCGGAGAACGAGTCGTCGAACAGGTACACCTGAGGCTTCCTGACGACGGCCCGCGCGATGGCCAGGCGCTGGCGCTGCCCGCCCGAGACGTTGGTGCCGCCCTGGGCGATCGGTGCGTCGAGCCCACCGGGCATCGCCTCGACGAAGTCGCGGGCCTGCGCGACCTCGAGCGCGTGCCAGATCTCCTCGTCGGTCGCGTCCTCCTTGCCGTACCGCACGTTGGAGGCGACGGTGCCGCTGAACAGGTAGGGCTTCTGGGGCACGAGCCCGATCGCGGACCACAGCTCCTCGGGGTCGAGCTCGCGCACGTCGACGCCGCCCACGAGCACGGTCCCGCCCGTGGCGTCGAACAGCCGGGGCACGAGGTTGAGGAGCGTCGTCTTGCCCGCGCCGGTCGAGCCGATGATCGCGGTGGTGCGCCCGGGACGCGCGTCGAGGTCGATGCCGTGCAGCACGGCGTGCTCGGCCCCGGGGTAGCGGAACTCGACGTCCCGCAGCTCGAGGCGCCCCAGGTCGGGCGCGGCGATCGGTACCGGGTCGGTGGGCGGGACCACCGACGTCTGCGTCCCGAAGACCTCACCGATGCGATCGGCCGAGACCACGGCGCGCGGCACCATGATGAACATCATCGTGGCCATCATGACCGACATGAGGATGTACATGATGTAGCTGATGTAGGCGATCAGGGACCCGACCTGCATCTCGCCGCTGTCGACCCGCCCGGCCCCGAACCACAGCACCGCGACGCTCGTGGCGTTCATGACGAGCATCACGAGCGGGAACATCAGCGCCATGGTCCGGCCCACGCGCCACGACGTGTCGAACAGCGCCGCGTTGGCCTCCTCGAACCGCCGTGCCTCCTGACGCTCGCGCACGAACGCGCGGATCACGCGGATGCCGGTGATCTGCTCGCGCAGCACCCGGTTGATGGTGTCGATGCGCTTCTGCATGGCCCGGAACTGCGGCACCATGCGGGACACGACGAAGCCGACGACGATCCCGAGCACGGGCACCGCGACGAGCAGCACGGCGGACAGCCCCACGTCCTGGCGCAGCGCCATGACGACGCCGCCGACGAGCATGATCGGTGCCATGACCATCACCGTGAAGGTCATGAGCACGACCATCTGCACCTGCTGCACGTCGTTCGTGGTGCGGGTGATCAGGGTGGGGGCGCCGAACCTGCCGACCTCGCGGGCCGAGAACGTCTGCACGTGCGTGAAGAGGTTCTCGCGCAGGTCGCGGCCGAAGGCCATCGCGGCGCGCGCCCCGAACCAGACGGCAGCGACCGCGCACACGACCTGCAGCAGGCTCACGGCGAGCATGACGCCGCCCTCGCGCAGGATGAACGCGGTGTCGCCCTGTGCGACGCCCTCGTCGATGATGCTCGCGTTGAGGCTCGGCAGGTACAGCGTCGCTATGGTCTGGACGAGCTGGAGCACCATGACGGCCGTGACAGCCCCGAGATAGGGCTTGAGGTAGGTCTTCAGGAGCTGGGAGAGCATCAGGCCTCCATCGGGCGGGCGAGGCCGTCGAGCAGCACGTCGACGACCTCCCGGGGGGTGAACGAGGGTGCCGCGACATCGGACCCCTCGGCGGGACGTGGACGGTGGGGCCCTGCGCCGGCGGACAGCACGAGGGCGATCAGCACGTGGGCGCAGTCCGCGGGCGGGCGGCGCAGCTCGGCGGCGTGCGGCGCGAGCAGCCCGACCAGGGCACCGGAGAGCGCCTCGATGAACACCCCGCGGTGCCCGCGGCCGGGATGACCGTGCGGGTGCCCGACGGTCCGGGCGGCGTCGGGCTCGTGCTCGCGGGGCGCCCGGTGGGCCGCGACCAGCAGGCTGGCCACGAGCTGGTGCCGGGCCTGCAGGTGGGCGACAGCCTCGACCAGCGCCTCGCGCAGCGGGGTCGTGGCGGGGATCGCGGCGATGGCCTCGACCACGGGGCCGGGGTCGAGGGCCTGGTCCATCGCGGCGCGCAGGATGGCGTCCTTGTCGGGGAACACCCGGAACAGGGTGCCTTCGGCGACGCCCGCCGCGGCGGCGATCTGGCGAGTGGTCACGGCGAACCCCTGCTCGCGCAGCAGCGGGATCGTGGCGTCGAGGACGGCGGCGCGGCGCTCGGCCGGTGCCAACGGCGCCGCGCGGCGCGGTCGGGAGGTCGGGGTCACGGGTCGATGCTAGATGAGTGAGCGCTCACTCACAAGCTATTTTCCGACGGGCCCGCTCCCGGCCGCGTCGCCCCCTCGTCGCTCAGCGCGAACCGTCACCCTCCCCCGGGTCGTCCGGCCCGGGCTCGGGCACGATCGGGTCCACGTCCTCGGGCGGCTCCCTCGGTGCGAGCGGCTCGGGCGGCGGCGTGCGTCCGCCCGCCGGACCGACGGGCGGCGCCGCGGGACGCTGCCCCAGCTCGACCGACGGGTCGAACGGACGCCCGCTGAACGTGCCCGCGCTCGTCGCGTCCTCGGTCGCGGCCTGCGACTCGCGCCGCGCCTCCGCGAGCGCGACCGCCGGGTCCGTCAGCGCGACGGGCGGCAGGTCCGCACCGATCGGCGAGACCCCGGGCGGGCGCGTGGGCGCGCCACCCTCGGGCACCGCAGGACCGCTGCCCGCGAACCCCTGCGCGAACTGCCCCAGCGCCCCCGTGAGCTCCGAGGGCAGGAACCACATCTTGTTCGCGGGGCTCACCGCGATCTTCGGCAGCACCTGCAGGTACTGGTAGGCCAGCAGCTTCGGGTCGGCGTCGCCGCGGTGCACGGCGTCGAAGACCTGCAGGATCGCCCGCGCCTCGCCCTCGGCGTTGAGGATCGCGGCCTGCGCCGAACCCTCGGCCCGCAGGATCGCGGCCTGCTTCTCGCCCTCGGCGGTGAGGATCTGGCTCTGCTTGACACCCTCGGCCGTGAGGATCGCCGCACGACGGTCACGCTCGGCGCGCATCTGCTGCTCCATCGAGCCCTGCACCGAGGCCGGCGGGTCGATCGCCTTGAGCTCGACACGGTTGACGCGGATGCCCCAGCGGCCGGTCGCCTCGTCGAGCACCCCGCGCAGCTGGCCGTTGATCTGGTCGCGGCTCGTGAGCGTCTGCTCGAGGTCCATCGACCCGATCACGTTGCGGAGCGTCGTCACCGTGAGCTGCTCGATGCCGGTGATGTAGTTCGCGATCTCGTACACCGCGGACTTCGGGTCCGTCGCCTGGAAGTAGATGACGGTGTCGATGCTGACCACGAGGTTGTCCGACGTGATCACGGGCTGCGGCGGGAAGGACACCACCTGCTCGCGCAGGTCGACGGCGGCGCGGACCCGGTCGACGAACGGGATCAGCAGGTGCAGGCCCGCGTCGAGCGTGCGCGAGTAGCGCCCGAGCCGCTCGACCACCATCGCGACGGCCTGCGGCACGATCCGGACCGCCCGCGCGAGGGCCACCACCACGAAGATGACGACGAGCGCGAGCACGATGAACCCGAGCACCTGCCCCGGGTCGAGGTTCTCTCCGAGCACCATGCGTCCCCCGTTCCGGCCGCCCGGTCTTCCCGGGCGGCGTCGGTCGTGCCACGCCTCGCGGGGTCAGCCGCCGGGCGCGTCGGGCTCGGCGTCCACCACGGCGGTGGCGCCGTCGATCCGGCGTACCCGCACCTCCGTCCCGGGGGCGAAGCTCTCTCCCTCGGACGCGGCACGCGCCGACCACACCTCTCCCCCGATCTTCACGCGACCACCCGCTGCGCTCGTCGGGGCCAGGACCACGGCCGAGCGGCCGACGAGCGCGGCGGTGTTGGTCTCGACCAGCGTGGTGCGCGCCCGCAGGCGGCGCAGCAGCCACGGGCGCAGCGCGAACAGCAGCACCACGGCCGTCGCGGCCGCGACGACGATCTGCAGCGGCACCGACAGCCCCAGGGCGTTGGCGACGACCCCGGCCAGGGCACCTCCGGCGAGCATGAGGAAGATGAGGTCGAGCGAGATCATCTCGGCGATGCCCAGCAGCAGGGCGCCTCCGAGCCACCACAGCCAGCCGCTCATCGCCCTCCTCCCTGCGTGCCCCTCCGTGCGCTGCGCGCCGCGGTCGCCCCGAGCAGGTCCGGCCGCGTCGCGACCCGCTGCGGCCGAGCTCGAGCTGGTCCAGATCCCTCCCTTCGACGATATCCCCGACGTCCAGGGCTGCGGCTGCCGTGGCCCGCAGCGGCCGCGCCCCGCTCCCGGCACGCCTGCGTGACGGCGCCGCCGCCCGGGTCCGGTCGCCCCGCCCGACACGCGCGTCGGTGCGCTCGCGTACGTCGTCGCGCACGTCGCCCGCGTCCATCCGGCCACGCGATCCGCGCGACCTGGGCCGTGCGATGCTGTGTGCGCACGGTCGTGCGCAGCGTTGCGGACCGACCCCACCCGCAACCGAGGAGACCTGATGGACCCGCGTGACGCCACGCGCCGGGCACTGCGCCTGACCCACCGCATCGCACCCCCGCTCGCCGCGGTCGCCGCGACCGCGCTCTTCGACAACCCCGCGCCCCGCGCCCGCGTCTGGTCGATCGAGCGCGACCCGCTCGCCCAGGCCGAGGTGCGCCGCCACCGCGTCGGCCGCCACCAGGTGCACAGCTACCACTGGGGGGACGGCGCGCGTCCTGTCCTGCTCGTGCACGGCTGGCAGGCCCGCGCGTCCCGCTGGGCGCCGCTCGCCGCGGCGCTCACGGCCGAGGGCCTGTCACCCGTCGCGTTCGACGCCCCGGGCCACGGCGAGTCCACGGGCCGCAGCACCGACGTCCCGCGCATGAGCGAGGTCGTGCTGCACCTCGCGGCGCAGACCGGCCCGCTCGACGCGCTCGTGGCGCACTCGTTCGGCGCGCTGGCCGCCACGCACGCGCTGCGCCAGGGCGTGCCTGCCGCCCGCTTCGTCGCCCTCGCCCCCGTGGCCGACCCCGAGCACCTGCTGCAGACCTTCTCGGAGCAGCTCGACCTGCACCCGCGCGTGACCGCCGGCGTGCGGCGCCGGATCGCCCGCACGCAGCCCGTCGAGGACCCGTGGCGCGCGCTGGCGGTCGATCGCGGACCGCTCGACCCCACGCTGCCCGTGCTCGTCATCCACGACGAGCAGGACCACGTCGTGCCGGTCGAGCACGGCCGACGCATGCTCGCCGCCCACGCCGACCACGGCCGGATGCTCACGACGCACGGCCTGGACCACCAGCGCATGCTCACCTCGCCCGAGGTGATCGAGGCTGTCGTCGAGTTCGTCGTCGCAGGTCAGCAGGTCGACGGACCCTGAGCCGTCCGCGCTACGCGGCGCGCGCGGCCCAGCGGTCGCCGTGCCGGTCGACCACGAGGTCCAGGCCGAACGCCGCCGAGAGGTTCTCGGGGGTCAGCGTCTCCTCGATGGGCCCGGCCGCGTGCACCCGACCGTCGCGCAGCAGCAGCAGGTGCGTGAAGCCCGGCGGGATCTCCTCGACGTGGTGCGTCACGAGCACCATCACGGGCGACCGGCGGTCGCGGGCGAGCTCGGCGAGCGCGCCGACCAGCTCCTCGCGCCCGCCCAGGTCGAGCCCGGCCGCCGGCTCGTCGAGCAGCAGCAGCTCGGGGTCGGTCATGAGCGAGCGGGCGATCTGCGCGCGCTTGCGCTCGCCCTCGCTCAGGGTGCCGAACCGGCGATCGGCGAGGTGCGCGACGCCGAACGCGGCCATCAGGTCGGTGGCCCGGCCCTCGTCGAGCGCCTCGTAGGCCTCGCGCCAGCGGCCCGTGACGCCGTACGCGGCCGTGAGGACCACGTCGCGGACCGTCTCCCCCGGCGGGATCCGGTCCGCGAGCGCGGCGCTCGACAGACCGATGCGGGGCCGGAGCTCGAACACGTCGACGCGGCCCAGCCGCCCGCCGAGCAGGTCGACTGTGCCGGCGGAGGGGTGCATGCGCCCCGAGGCGATCTGCAGCAGCGTGGTCTTGCCGGCACCGTTGCGCCCGAGCACCACCCAGCGCTCCCCCTCACCGACCGTCCACGACACCTGGTCGAGGATGGTGGTGGTCCCACGGCGGATGGACACGTCCTGCAGGTCGAGCACGTCACTCATGGGCACTGACCCTAGCCGGGCGACCTGGTGGTCGTGGAGCCCGCAACGCGTCGTAGGTTGGTGCGATGGATCACTCGGTGCTCGACCTGCCGCGATCGGTCGTCCTCGCGCTCTGGCTCCAGGAGGCCGGCGCGGGGGCCGTTCCAGTGCGCCGGCTGCTCGACGCGGTGCAGGGCGACGACGAGCCGCACGCGGTGCGCAGCGAGGACGGCGAGGCGCCGGGCACCTCGCTCGCCGAGCTCGTCGCCGCCTGGGCGTCGGGTCCGCGCAGCGTGGCGGCTGTGCTGCCCGCGCCGGGGGATCCCACCGGGGTGCCGAGCGCCGTGTCGGGGGCCGCGACCGAGGCCGGGGAGTGCGTGCTCGTGCACACCGACGACGGGGCGTGGGCCGCGGTCCCCGAGGTCGAGCAGTTCGGCTCGGTGTTCGAGCCGGGGCACCTCGTCACGTGGGACGTGCGCCGCGTGGCGGACTGGCGCACCCTGCTCGTCGGGCAGGTCGGCACGCTCGCCCAGTCCGAGCGCGAGCTGCGTACCGCCCTGATCCAGGCCACCGAGGCGCTCGCCTCGCTCGACGTCGCACGGTGGCGGCCCGACGCCGCCGACGCGATCGCTGCGCTGCGGCACCCGGCCGACCCGGGCTGGGCGCT
Organism: Cellulomonas sp. P22; assembly: GCF_044392165.1. NCBI lineage: Bacteria > Bacillati > Actinomycetota > Actinomycetes > Micrococcales > Cellulomonadaceae > Cellulomonas > Cellulomonas sp. P22. Next base: position 39,889 of record NZ_JBISBW010000001.1, on the reverse strand, counting down.
GCCCGAGACCGTCGACGCGCGCCGCATCCAGGTGCTCGCGAGCGCGGCGCGGCTGCGGGCGATCGTCGCGCTCGCCACGGCCGACGACGGCGGCGCGGTCAACCTGTGGCAGGCCGACCAGCGGTCGGCGGCCCTGCGCGAGGTCGACCGGGCCGCGCGACGCGCGATGTCGGCCGCGGCCCAGCAACCACCCGTGCGGGACTGACCCGGCAGGTCAGCCCGGCAGCACCGAGCGGTAGACCTCGAGCGTGCGCTCGGCGATCGCCCCCCACGAGAAGTGGTCCTCGACCCGTCGCCGCGAGGCGGCACCCATCGCCGCGGCCCGCTCGGGATCGCTCACGACCCGCACGAGCGCCGCGGCCAGGTCGGCGACGAACCGCTCGGGGTCCACCGGGGTGCCCGTGCCGTCCTGCACCTGATCGATCGGCACCAGCACGCCCGTCACGCCGTCGTCGACGACCTCGGGGATGCCACCCGTCGCGCTGCCCACCACGGGCAGCCCCACGGCCATGGCCTCGAGGTTGACGATGCCGAGCGGCTCGTACACCGACGGGCACACGAAGACCGTGCCGCTCGCGAGCACGGCGACGAGCTCCGGACGGGGCAGCATCTGCTCGATCCACACCACGCCGTCGCGGCGCGTGCGCAGCTCCTCGACCAGCGCGGTGACCTCGGCGGCGATCTCGGGGGTGTCGGGCGCCCCGGCGCACAGCACGAGCTGCACCTCGGGCGGCAGGGCCTCGGCGGCGCGCAGCAGGTACGGCAGGCCCTTCTGCCGGGTGATGCGCCCGACGAAGACCACCGAGGGGCGCTCGGGGTCGATCCCCAGGCCGCGCACGACCTGCTCGGCCCGCGCGATTTCGACCTCGCCCGTCGGGCGCTGCCAGCCGTCGAGGTCGATGCCGTTGTGCACCACGTGCACGCGCTCGGGGTCGATCGACGGGTAGCTGCGCAGGATGTCCGCCCGCATGCCGGCGCTCACAGCGATGACCGCGTCGGCGGCCTCGAACGCTGTGCGCTCGGCCCAGCTCGACAGCGCGTAACCGCCGCCGAGCTGCTCGGCCTTCCAGGGGCGCAGCGGCTCGAGGCTGTGCGCGGTCACGACGTGCGGGATGCCGTGCTGCAGGGCGGCCAGGTGACCCGCGAGGTTCGCGTACCAGGTGTGCGAGTGGACCAGCTCGGCGGGACCGTCGGTGTCGTGGACCGCGAGCCGGTCGCCCGGTCGTCCGACCGCGTCGGTGATCTCGAGGTCGACGCCGAACGTCGCGAGGGCGGGGTTCGCGTCGGCCAGGTCGGCCGGGACCGCGTGACCCACGACCCCGGCCTCGTCACGCGGACCGTCGAAGCACTGGACGCGCACGTCGATGCTGCGGCGCAGCACCGCGGCCAGCTCGGCCACATGGACCCCGGCGCCGCCGTACACGTACGGCGGGTACTCCCGAGTCAGCAGGTCGACCCTCACGTCCGTCCCCTCCCCGCGGGCAGTGGATCCGCCCAGCACATCGGGCGACACGCTAGCGCCTCGGGGGCCTTCACCTCGCTCCGGACGGGACCCAGGCTCTAGGGTCTTGCCATGGCAGCGCCGCGCGTCCTTGCGATCGTCCTTGCAGGTGGAGAGGGCAAGCGACTCATGCCCCTGACAGCAGCCCGGGCCAAGCCCGCGGTGCCGTTCGGGGGGATCTACCGCCTGGTCGACTTCGCCCTCTCCAACCTGGTCAACTCGCACTACCTGCACATCGTCGTGCTCACCCAGTACAAGTCCCACAGCCTCGACCGCCACGTGACCAAGACGTGGCGCATGTCCTCGCTGCTCGGCAACTACGTGGCCCCGGTGCCCGCGCAGCAGCGCGTCGGCAAGCACTGGTACCTCGGCAGCGCCGACGCGATCTACCAGTGCCTGAACATCATCGACGACGAGCGCCCCGACATCGTCGTCGTGGTCGGCGCCGACCACGTGTACCGCATGGACTTCTCCCAGATGGTCGACCAGCACATCGCCTCGGGCGCCGAGCTGACCGTCGCGGGCATCCGGCAGCCCATCGAGATGTCCGACCAGTTCGGGGTCATCGAGACGTCCGCCGCCGACCCGACCCGCATCACGGCTTTCCGCGAGAAGCCCACCGACCCGATCGGCCTGCCGGACTCTCCGCGCGAGATCCTCGCGTCGATGGGCAACTACGTCGTCAACGCCGACGCGCTCGTGCGCGCGGTCACCGCCGACTCCGAGAACCCCACGTCGCGCCACGACATGGGCGGGGACCTGGTGCCGGCGTTCGTCGAGCGCGGCACCGCAGGGGTCTACGACTTCATCCGCAACGACGTGCCGGGCTCGACCCCCCGCGACCGCGACTACTGGCGTGACGTCGGGACCCTCGACTCGTACTTCGACGCGAACCAGGACCTCATCTCGATCGAGCCCGTGTTCAACCTCTACAACTACGAGTGGCCCCTGCACACCGGGTACACGGGCCTGCCGCCCGCCAAGTTCGTGCACGCGGGCGCGGGGCGGCTCGGTCACGCGGCCGACTCGATCGTCTCCCCCGGCGTGCTCGTCTCGGGTGCGACGGTCTCGGGCTCGGTGCTGTCCCCGGGCGTGTACCTGCACTCGTGGGCGCAGGTGACCGACTCGGTGCTCATGGACGGCGTGCAGGTCAACCGGTACGCCCAGGTGCACCGGGCGATCCTCGACAAGAACGTCATCGTGCCCGAGCGGGGCCGGGTCGGCCTGGACCGCGAGCACGACCTCGCGCGCGGTTTCACGATCACCGAGACGGGCATCACCGTGGTCCCCAAGGGGACCGTCATCGAGGGGTGAGCACGCCCGCCAGGCATCCTGGCGGGCGCACTACCCTGCCCGTGTGAGCCCGACCACCTCTGAACCGAGCACCCCGCCTGCCCCCGGCCCGCGTCGACTGGTCGTCATGGACGTCGACTCGACGCTCATCACGGCCGAGGTCATCGAGCTGCTGGCCGCCCGCGCGGGCTCGCTCGACGAGGTCGCCGAGATCACGGACCGGGCCATGCGCGGCGAGCTCGACTTCGCGCAGTCGCTGCACCAGCGTGTCGCGACCCTCGCGGGGCTCCGGGCCACCGTGTTCGACGAGGTGCTCGGCGAGGTCGAGCTGACCCCCGGAGCCGGCGAGCTCGTCGCCGAGCTCGCCGCGCGCGACTGGCCGCTCGCGCTCGTCTCGGGGGGCTTCCTCGAGGTCGTCGCGCCGCTCGCGGCCGGTCTCGGGATCACGCGCTACCGCGCCAACGGTCTCGAGGTCAGCGACGGCGTGCTCACGGGCCGGGTCCACGGGCCCGTGATCGACCGGGCCGCCAAGGCCCACGCGCTGCACGAGTTCGCGGCGGAGGTCGGGGTTCCCCTGGACCGCACGATCGCGATCGGCGACGGGGCGAACGACCTCGACATGCTCGATCAGGCGGGCTTCGGCATCGCGTTCAACGCCAAGCCGCTCGTGTGCGGGCAGGCAGACGCGGTGGTGCGCGGGCGCCTCGACGACGTGCTCGCGCTCCCACCGTTCACCTCGGCGGGTTGACGGCCTTCGGGCGGTCGCTCGTCGGGCGGTCGCTCGTCAGGCGGTGGGTGTGACGAGCCGCACGAGGCGTGCCCCGTCGGGCTCGAGCGCCGACCACGGCACGTCGGTCTCGAGCACCGTGTAGCTCGCTGTCGGCACACCCACCCGGACCCGCTCGAGCACGGCCTCGTCCGAACCGGGGCCGGCGAGCGTCGCCGCGGCCTGGGACACGACGGGCTCGTGCCCCACGACCAGAAGCGTGGTGACGTCGTCACCCACCTCGCGCACGATCTCCAGGAGCCGGCGCACACCCGCGTGGTAGGCCTCGTCGTTGACGTCGACCGACTGCGGGTCGCCCGCGAGCGCGGTCCGTGCCAGGTCCCAGGTCTGGCGCGTGCGCACCGACGACGAGCAGATCACGTGGTCCGGGATGAGCTGGTCGCGGCTCAGGCTCGCCCCCACGTCCGCGGCCTGCCGGCGTCCGGGGAGCGCGAGGGGGCGCAGGCGGTCGTCGAGCCGGTCCGGGTGCTCGGCCTTGGCGTGCCGGAGGATGACGAGACGGCGCGAGGTGGGTGCGTTCACCCCCCTAGAGTCCCATCGCGTGCACGCCTCCGTCGACGTGCACGATCTCGCCCGTGGTCGCGGGGAACCAGTCGGACAGCAGCGCGGCGACCGCGCGGGCGGTCGGCTCGGGGTCGGTGACGTCCCAGCCGAGCGGCGCACGGTCGGGCCAGCCGCCCTCCATCTGCTCGAAACCGGGGATCGACTTGGCGGCCGTCGTGCGGATCGGGCCGGCCGAGACGAGGTTGACCCGCACCCCTTCGGGGCCGAGGTCGCGGGCGAGGTAGCGGGCCGTGGACTCGAACGCGGCCTTCGCCACACCCATCCAGTCGTACACGGGCCACGCGTAGCGCGCGTCGAACGTCAGGCCCACGATCGACGAGCCGCGAGCGAGGAGCGGCTGCGCGGCGACCGCGAGCGACTTGAGCGAGAACGCCGAGACCTGCACGGCGGTCGCCACGTCCTCCCACTCCCCCGCGAGGAAGTTGCCGCCCATGACCGACTGGGGCGCGAACCCGATCGAGTGCACGACGCCGTCGAGGCCGTCCACGTGCTCCCGCACCCGGTCCGCGAGCGCCGCCAGGTCCTCGGCCGACGTCACGTCGAGCTGGACCACGGGGGCGGGGGCCGGCAGCCGGCGGGCGATCGCCTGGGTGAGCCGGAACTGGCGGCCGAAGGACGTCAGCACGACCTCGGCCCCCTGCTCCTGCGCGAGACGCGCGACGTGGAACGCGATCGAGCTGTCCGTGAGGACGCCGGTGACGAGGAGCTTCTTGCCGGTGAGCAGACCCATGGGAGGTGTTCCGTTCCGGTAGTCGGGTCAGGCGCGGGTGGCACGCGCCTGGAGGGTGCGAGAGGTCAGTGACCCATGCCGAGGCCGCCGTCGACGGGCACGACTGCCCCCGAGACGTAGGCCGCGTCGGGCGAGGCGAGGAACTGGACCACGCCGGCGACCTCGTCGGGCAGCGCGAAGCGGCCGAGCGGGATCGACGCCCGGTAGGCCTCCTGCCGCTCGGGCGGGAGCTCGGCCGTCATGGCCGTGTCGATGAAACCGGGGGCGACGACGTTCGCGGTGATGCCGCGCCCGCCGAGCTCACGGGTGAGCGAGCGGGCCATGCCGACGAGCCCGGCCTTGGACGCCGCGTAGTTGACCTGCCCGGGCGCGCCGTACAGCCCGACCACGGACGAGACGAGGACGATCCGGCCGCGACGCATCCGGATCATGCCCTTGGAGGCCCGGCGCACGCAGCGGAACGCCCCGGTGAGGTTGACGTCGAGCACCTGCTCGAACTCCTCGTCGGTCATGCGCAGCAGCAGCTGGTCGCGGGTGATGCCGGCGTTGGCGACGAGCACCTCGACGGGGCCGTGCTGGGCCTCGACCTCGGTGAAGGCCGCGTCGACGGCTGCGGTGTCGCGCACGTCACCCACGGCACCCAGGACCCCCTCCGGGAGGTCGCCGCTGCGGTAGATGGTGGCGACCTTGTCACCGTTCGCCACGAAGCGCTCGGCGATCGCACGGCCGATCCCTCGGTTCGCGCCGGTCACGAGCACGCTGCGAGGTGCGGGCGGGTTCTGGGTGGTCTGGGGCACGAAAGCCGACGCTAGCCGACCTGCGCGCCCGTCAGGGGCAACGCCGTCGCACACGTTGGCGTGCCGTCGTTGTCCGGTCCGCACAACGACCGGGCCACGACGGGCGGGTTCCCGCGCCCCCGGGCGGACTTAAGATCGGATGATGAGCAGGAAGCAGCCGGACGCCGAGGAGGTCCATCGGATCACCACGGCGCCAGAGGCTCTCGCTGAGGACGTGGCCCGCCGCACGCGGCACTACCTGGTGCAGATGGGCGTGCGTGTCGTGTGCTTCGTGGTGGCCGTGCTGACGTGGCACCACGTGCCGGGCGTCCTGTCGGCCGCGCTGATCGTGGCGGCGGTCGTGCTGCCGTACGTCGCGGTCCTGCTCGCCAACGCGGGGCGGGTGCGCAACGACGACGCACAGCTCATGGACCCACGCACCCTCGGGGCCGGGCACGCACCGGAGACCGACCAGCACGGAGGCACCCACCGATGAACCTGCTGTCCCCCACGCCCGATGCGATCGACGAGCTCGTGTGCAGCGCACGCAGCTGCCGCGACGAGGCGGCCTGGGGCCTGTTGTGGAACAACCCCAAGATCCACACCCCCGAGCGCCGCAAGGTGTGGCTCGCGTGCGACGGCCACCGGGCGCACCTCGAGGAGTACCTCAACGTGCGCTCGTTCCTGCGTGACACGGTCCCCGTGGCCGACCTGCCGGTGACCGACGTCCGATGACCCCTCGGGTGCGCCGCGCCGTCGGCCTCGTGCTGCTCGGTGCCGTCCTTGCCGTGACCTGCACGTTCCTGGGCCGCTGGCAGTGGCACCGCCACGTGGCCCGCGACGCGCGCATCCAGGTGGTGGAGCAGAACTACGACGCCGCGCCTGTCCCGCTCACCGAGGTGCTCCCCTCGCCGTCGACGCGGCTGACGGCGGGTGACGAGTGGCGTCAGGTGAGCGTGTCGGGCCGCTACGAGGCGCAGTCCACCGTGCTGCTGCGCAACCGGCCGGTCGAGAGCACAGCCGGGTACCACGTGCTGGTCCCGTTCGTCACCGACCCTGACGGTGCCGTGCTGCTGGTCGACCGGGGCTTCGTGCCCATGGGCGCGGACGGCTCGTCCGAGGTCGACGTCCCGACCCCACCCGCGGGTCAGGTCACCGTCACGGTGCGGCTGCGCCAGGACGAGCCCGCCCTGGGCCGCCCGTCGCCCGCGGGCCAGGTGCAGTCGATCACGGTGGACGAGGTGCTGGCCGCGGGGGACGTGCCCACGGACGGCGCGACGGACGCCGGTGCGTACCGGGCGTACGGGTCGCTGGTCAGCGAGGACCCGGCCCCGGCCACCGCCCTCGTGGCGCTGCCCGTCCCGAGCACCGACCCGGGCTCGCACCTGTCCTACGCGTTCCAGTGGTGGACGTTCGCGCTCGGCTCGTTCGTGGGCTTCGCGTGGTTCGCTCGCCGTGAGCTGCACGAGGAGGACGAGGTGGACGGGCCCGACGACGGAGCCCCGGACCCCGACGCGCCGTCGGCTCCCGCCCCACGCCCCTCAACGGCCCCGCGCCCCTCACCGGCCCCGCGTCGCCGTCCGAGCGCCGAGGACGAGGAGGACGCCCTGCTGGACGCCCAGCAAGGCTGACCTCGTCAGCGCGCGCCACCCGGGTCCGGAACACCGGTCCAGGCGCGCGCGCCGGCTGTCGCTCAGGCGAGCGAGATCAGGTCCAGGTAGTCCGGGCCCCACAGGTCCTCGACGCCGTCGGGCAGCAGCACGATGCGCTCCGGGTTGAGCGCCTCGACCGCGCCCTCGTCGTGGCTCACGAGGACCACGGCCCCCGTGTACGAGCGCAGTGCCGCGAGGATCTCCTGGCGGCTGGCCGGGTCGAGGTTGTTGGTGGGCTCGTCGAGCAGCAGCACGTTCGCGGCCGAGACCACGAGGGCCGCGAGCGCCAGACGGGTCTTCTCGCCGCCCGAGAGCACCCGGGCCGGCTTGTCGGCGTCGTCCCCCGAGAACAGGAACGAGCCGAGCACCGAGCGCACCTGGGTGTCGGTGAGGTCCGGCGCGGACGAGCGCATGTTCTCCACGACCGTGCGGTCCAGGTCGAGCGTCTCGTGCTCCTGCGCGTAGTACCCGAGCTTGAGCCCGTGCCCCGCGCGCACCTCGCCCGTGTCGGGCTTGTCGATGCCCGCGAGCATGCGCAGCAGCGTCGTCTTGCCCGCACCGTTGAGGCCGAGCACCACGACCTTGCTGCCCCGGTCGATCGCGAGGTCGACGTCCGTGAAGACCTCCTGCGAGCCGTACGACTTGGACAGGCCCGACGCTGTGAGCGGCGTCTTGCCGCAGGGCGCCGGGTCGGGGAACCGCAGGTGCGCGACCTTGTCGCTCGCGCGGACCTCCTCGAGCCCCGAGAGCATCCGCTCGGCGCGGCGCATCATGTTCTGCGCGGCGACGGCCTTGGTCGCCTTGGCCCGCATCTTGTCGGCCTGGGCGAGCAGCACCGTGGCCTTCTTCTCGGTGTTGGCGCGCTCGCGCTTGCGCCGCTTCTCGTCGGTCTCGCGCTGGAGCAGGTACGCGTCCCAGCCCAGGTTGTACTGGTCGAGCTCACCCCGGTTCGCGTCCAGGTGGAAGACCTTGTTCACGGTGGCGCGGAGCAGCTCGGTGTCGTGGCTGATGACCACGAAGCCGCCCGAGTACGACTTGAGGTAGTCGCGCAGCCACAGGATCGAGTCGGCGTCGAGGTGGTTCGTCGGCTCGTCGAGCAGCAGCGTCTCGACACCCGAGAACAGGATCCGGGCGAGCTCGACGCGGCGCCGCTGCCCACCGGACAGCGTGCCGATCGTCTGGCCCAGCACGCGGTCGTCGAGGCCCAGGTTCGCGGCGATGCGGTGCGCCTCGCTCTCGGCCGCGTACCCGCCCGCGGCCTGGAACCGCGCGTCGAGCTTCGAGTAGCGCTCCATCGCCGCGTCGCGTGTCTCGTCGTCGGCGCTGGCCATCGCGCCCTCGGTCTCACGCATCGACCGGACGATCTCGTCGAGCCCGCGGGCGGAGAGCACGCGGTCGAGGGCGAGGACGTCGAGGTCGCCCGTGCGCGGGTCCTGCGGCAGATAGCCGACATCGCCCGTCCGGGTGATCTGGCCGCCGGTCGGCAGGGTCTCACCGGCGAGCGTCTTGGTGAGGGTCGTCTTGCCGGCGCCGTTGCGCCCGACCAGACCGATCCGGTCACCTGCCGCGATCCGGAAGGTGGCCTCCTCGAGGAGCACTCGGGCGCCGACGCGCAGCTCGACGGCGTGGGCAGTGATCACTGATGTCCTTCCGAGGCCGGTCGACGACCGGCTGGGGTTTCCTCCGACTGCCCGCCGTCACCGTTGGACGTGGGCACAAACGCCACCAAGTCTACGACCGGCTAGCGTTGTCAACGGCCCGATGACCCTGTCCGGGCTCACAGCAGACCTCCCCCGCACCGTCAGGAGAGCCATGTCGCACGTCCCGGGCGAGCCCCTCACCGGCACCACGGACAGCGTGAGCAGCACGGTCCCGCTCCCCGTCGCCCGCTCGTCGGCGGCGACCGACGTGGCCCTCGTGGCGACGTTCGCGGCCCTCCTCGCGGTGTGCGCGATCCTGCCGCCCGTCGCCGTCGCGGGCCTCGCGGTGCCGATCACGCTGCAGACGTTCGGCGTGATGCTCGCGGGGCTCGTGCTCGGACCCCGGCGCGGCGCCCTCGCGGTGCTGCTCTACCTCGCGGTCGGGCTCGCGGGCCTGCCCGTGTTCGCCGGCGGCACGGGCGGCGTCGGCGTGCTCGGCACGGCCTCGGCCGGCTACCTGGTCGCGTTCCCGTTCGCGGCGCTCGTCGCAGGTTTCCTCGCGAGCCGCACCGGGGCGCTGCGCCCGGCGCTGCGGTACGCGGCGCTGTTCGGCTCGGCGATGACCGCGAGCCTGCTGCTGGTCCACCCGCTCGGCATCACGGTCATGGGCTGGCGCCTGGGCATGTCGGCGACCGAGGCGATCGCCGCCGGCGCGGTCTTCCTGCCCGGCGACGTCGTCAAGAACCTCCTCGCGGCGCTCGTCGCGTCGGCCGTGCTCCGGGCCTTCCCCGACCTGCTGCGCCGCGCGCGCTGACACGGCCCGCCCGATGATCGAGCTCGACGCCGCCACCGTCACCGCGTACGCCGCGCGTGACGGCGGCGGCGCGCCCGACGAGGTCCGCACGCTGCTGCACCCCGTGACGTGTCGGCTCACCGAGCGGCGCATCGCCGTGATCGGGGCGAACGGCTCGGGCAAGTCCACCCTCGCGCGGCTCGTCAACGGCCTCACGCTGCCCTCGGCGGGCACCGTGCGGGTCGACGGCCTCGACACCGTGCGCCAGGGACCCGCGGTGCGGCGCAGGGTCGGGTTCGTCTTCTCCGACCCCGACGCGCAGCTCGTGATGCCGACGGCCGTCGAGGACGTCGCGCTCTCGCTGCGCCGCCTCGGCCTGCGCGCGTCCGAGCGGGACGCACGGGCCCGCGAGATCCTCGACCGCTTCGGGCTCGCCGCCCGCACCGAGGTCCCGGTGCACGCGCTGTCGGGCGGGCAGAAGCAGCTCCTCGCGCTCGCCGGGGTGCTCGCGACCGAACCCGCCGTGCTCGTGTGCGACGAGCCGACCACGCTGCTCGACCTGCGCTGGCGCCGCGTCGTCGACGACCTGCTCGCGGGGCTCGAGCAGCAGGTGCTCCTCGTGACGCACGACCTCGAGGCCGCCGCGCGCGCCGACCGGGTGCTCGTGGTCGACGAGGGCACAGTGGTGCACGACGGCGACCCGCACGCCGGGGTCGCGCGTTACCGCGAGCTCATGGCAGCGATCCCGGCGCCGCTGTGAGGAGCGCGCGTGGCCCCCGGCGTCGGCCGTGGGCGGGCCCGCTCGGGCTCTACCACCCCGGCACGACCCCGCTGCACCGGGCGGGCCCCGCCCCCAAGCTCGCCGGGCTCACCCTGCTCAGCGTGCTCGTCGTCGCTCTCACGGGCGTGCCCGCGACCCTCGTGCTGCTCGCCGTAGCGGTCGCCATGGCGCTGGTCGGCCGGGTCCCGCTGCGGACCACGCTGCGCGGCGCCGCCCCCGTGCTGGTGACCGCCGCCCTGGTGCTCGCCTACCAGTGGTGGGCGCGCGGCTGGCAGGTCGGCCTCGAGGTCGCGCTCGACCTCGTCACGATCGTGCTGGCCGCGAGCGTGCTGACGGCGACCACCCGGTCCGACCACATGCTCGACGCGCTGGCCCGAGCCGCACGGCCTCTGCGGCACGTCGGGCTGCCGCCCGAGACGTTCGCGCTGGCCGTGAGCCTCATGCTGCGCGCCGTCCCCGCGCTCGTGGAGACGTTCGGCGAGGTCCGCGACGCGGCCTGGGCTCGCGGCCTCGACCGTGACCCCCGCGCCCTGCTCGCCCCCGCGGCGGTGCGGACCGTCGCCCGCGCACGGGCGACGGGCGACGCGCTGGCCGCACGCGGCATCGGCGAGGACTGACCTGCCCCACCCGGCGTCCGACGCGTGCACGGACCTGGACGCTCGACCTGCACGCTGAGCGGGTCGCGGTTAAATTCACCGGATGACGTTCAACGAGGGTGGCAGCTTCGAGGGTGGCCGAGTCCAGAGCCGGCGCGGCGGCAAGGGTGTCGCGGTCGGCGGCGGCATCGGGGCGCTGGTCGTCGCGGTGGTCGCCGCGGTGTGGGGCGTCGACCTCTCGTCCGCCGTGAACGGCCTGAGCGGCGGCGCGTCCGAGGAGCAGTCGACCGTCGCCAGGTGCACCGCCGAGCAGGCCAACGCCGACCGCGCGTGCCGCCTCTCCGGGACCGCGCGGTCGCTCGACGCGTACTGGTCGCAGGCGCTGCCCGCCGCCGGGCTGACGTTCGCCGAGCCGGGCGTGGTCGAGTTCGCCGACGCGACCTCCACGGGCTGCGGGCAGGCATCGTCCGCCACCGGCCCGTTCTACTGCCCGCCCGACCAGGCCATCTACATGGACCTGACCTTCTTCGACGAGCTGCGCACGAGCTACGGCGCGACGGGCGGCCCGCTCGCCGAGATGTACGTGACGGCGCACGAGTACGGCCACCACGTCCAGCAGCTCACCGGCGTCATGGACACCGCCGAGCGCGGCGGGACGGGGGCCACGTCCGACTCGGTGCGGGTCGAGCTCCAGGCCGACTGCTACGCGGGGATCTGGACCGGGCACGCCGCACAGACTGTCAACCCGTCCACCGGCGTGACGTTCCTCGCCCCGATCACTCCGCAGGAGCTCGCCGACGCCCTCTCCGCCGCCGCGGCCGTGGGTGACGACCACCTGCAACAGCAGTCCGGCGGCGGCGTCGACCGCGACTCGTGGACGCACGGGTCGAGCGAGCAGCGTCAGCGCTGGTTCACCACCGGCTACGAGCAGGGCACCCTGGCCGCGTGCGACACGTTCGCAGCCTCCGAGCTCTGAGGTCGCCGCGGTGACCCGGTCACCCGGGTCGCCGCGGCCCCTCGGGCCCAGCGGGACCGCTCAGATGTTGAAGCCGAGGGCCCGCATCTGCTCGCGGCCGTCGGGCGTGATCTTCTCGGGGCCCCACGGCGGCATCCACACCCAGTTGATGCGGAAGCCGTCGACGATCCCCTCGAGCGACTGTCCCGCCTGCTCCTCGATCACGTCGGTGAGCGGGCACGCGGCCGACGTCAGCGTCATGTCGATCACCGCGTTGTTCTGCTGGTCGATCGCGACCCCGTAGACGAGGCCGAGGTCGACGACGTTGATCCCGAGCTCGGGGTCGATGACGTCGCGCAGGGCCTCCTCGACGTCGGCGGCCGTGGTCGGCCGGGCCGGGTTCGTGGCGGTCATGCGTCCTCCTGGGGGGTCGTGGCGCCGGTCTTGATGAGGGCGTCCTGCAGCGCTGCCCAGCCGAGCAGCGCGCACTTGATCCGTGCGGGGTACTTCGCGACGCCGGTGAAGGCGGTCGCATCGCCGAGGGAGTCCTCGGCGTCGTCGTCCAGGCCGGCACCCCGGGAGCCCATGAGCGCCCGGAACGTCGCACCGAGCGAGTCGGCCTCCGTCAGCTCGACGCCCGTGACCAGGTCGTGCAGCACCGAGATCGAGGCCTGGGAGATGCTGCAGCCCTGCCCCTCCCAGCTGATCTCACGCACCCGGGGCACCGGGCCGTCGGTGTCGAGCTCGACCCGCAGGGTCACCTCGTCGCCGCACGTCGGGTTGACCTGGTGCGACTCGGCCGCGACGTGCGCGGCGTCCACCAGCCCCTTGCCGTGCGGCGCACGTGCGTGGTCCAGGATGACCTGCTGGTACAGCTGCTCCATCGAGCCCGTGCTCATGAGTCCCCTCCTAGCCGACCGGGACGGTCGGCGCGTCCGTCAGTCCGAAGAACGCCCGGACCCCTGCGAGTGCTTCCCGGAAGACCTCGATCTCCTCGAGCGTCGTGTACACCGCGGCGCTCGCCCGGGCGCTCGCCGTGGCGCCCAGCCGCCGGTGCAGCGGCTGTGCGCAGTGGTGTCCCACCCGCACCGCCACACCCGCGTCGTCGAGCACCTGGCCCACGTCGTGCGCGTGCACGCCGTCGACCACGAAGGAGACGGTAGCGAGCCGGTCGCGGGTGTCCGTGGGTCCGAGGACCCGCACGCCCGGCACCGAGGCCACAGCGTCGAGCAGCGCCCGCGCGAGGTGGTGCTCGTGCGCGGCCACCGCGTCCATGCCCAGCTCGGCCAGGTAGCTCGCCGCCGCGCCCATCGCGACGGCCTGCGAGACCATCTGGGTGCCGGCCTCGAAGCGCTGCGGCGGCGGCGCGTACGTGGTGCGCTCCATCGTCACGACCTCGACCATCGACCCGCCCGTCATGACGGGCGGCATCGACTCGAGCAGCTCACGGCGCCCGTAGAGCGCCCCCACGCCGGTGGGGCCGAGCATCTTGTGCCCCGAGAAGACGGCGAAGTCCACCCCGAGCGCGGTCAGGTCGACGGGCAGGTGCGGCACCGACTGGCACGCGTCGAGCACGGTGAGGGCCCCGACCTCCCGGGCCCGGGCGACGAACGGCTCGACGGGCGTGATGGCCCCCGTGACGTTCGAGGCGTGCGTGAACGCGAGCACCCGGGTGCGGTCCGTCACGACCGTCGCGAGGTCCTCGAGGCGCAGCCGCCCGTCGTCGTGCACCCCGATCCAGCGCAGCGTGGCACCGGTCCGTTCGGCGAGCTCCTGCCACGGCACGAGGTTCGCGTGGTGCTCGGCCTCGGTCACGACGATCTCGTCACCGGGTCGCAGCGCGAACCGCTGGGCCTCGGCTCCCCCGCGGCCCAGCGACGCGTTCGACATCGCGTAGGCCACGAGGTTGATCCCGGCCGTCGCGTTCGACGTCCAGACGAGCTCGGCCGGTGAGACGCCGACGAACGCGGCGACCTGGGCGCGTGCACCCTCGAAGGCCTCGGTGGCCTCCTCGGCGAGCTGGTGGGCGCCCCGGTGCACGGCGGCGTTGCGCTGGACGTAGAAGTCCTGCTCCGCGTCGAGCACCACCTCGGGCTTCTGCGAGGTGGCCCCCGAGTCGAGGTAGACCAGCGGGCGCCCGTCCCGCACCGTGCGTGCGAGCAGCGGGAAGTCCGCCCGCACGGCGGCGAGCTCGCTCGCGCCGAGCGTCGTGCCCTCAGGGGTGTGCGTCACAGCGGTTCCGTCCTTGGTCTCGGTCTCGTGCTCGGGGGCGCCTCGGGTCAGGCGCTGACGCCCCCGGTGATGAACCGGTCGTAGCCCTCGTTCTCGAGGCGGTCGGCCAGCTCGGGGCCACCCTCCTCGGCCACGCGACCGTCGACGAAGACGTGCACGAAGTCGGGGGTGATGTAGCGCAGGATGCGCGTGTAGTGCGTGATGAGCAGCACGCCGACGTCGCCGCCGGCCCGCACCCGGTTGACGCCCTCGGACACGACGCGCAGCGCGTCGACGTCCAGGCCCGAGTCGGTCTCGTCGAGGATCGCGAACTTCGGCTTGAGGAGCTCCATCTGGAGGATCTCGTGGCGCTTCTTCTCGCCGCCCGAGAAGCCCTCGTTGACCGAGCGCTCGGCGAACGCCGGGTCCATGCGCAGGGCGTCCATGGCACCGCGGACGTCCTTGACCCACGACCGCAGCGGCGGGGCCTCGCCGTCGATCGCGGTCTTGGCGGTGCGCAGGAAGTTCGCGACGCTCACGCCGGGGACCTCGACGGGGTACTGCATGGCCAGGAACATCCCGGCACGGGCACGCTCGTCGACGCTCAGCGACAGCACGTCCTGGCCGTCGAGCGTCACGCTGCCCGAGGTGATCTGGTACTTGGGGTGGCCGGCCAGCGAGTACGCCAGCGTCGACTTGCCCGAGCCGTTCGGGCCCATGATGGCGTGGGTCTCGCCGCTGGCGATCGTCAGGTCGACGCCGCGCAGGATCGGCTTGGGGCCTTCCTTGGTCTCGACGCTGACGTGCAGGTCGCGGATCTCAAGCGTGGACATACTCAGGTTCTCCTCAAGGCTCACAGGGGCGCGTCGACATCGACGAGCACACGCTCGCCGTCGACGGTCAGGGGGTAGACGGGGACAGGACGCACGGCGGGCGGGCTGAGCGGCTTGCCGGTGCGCAGGTCGAACCGCGAGCCGTGCAGCCAGCACTCGACCGTGCAGCCCTCGACCTCACCGTCCGAGAGCGACACGGCCCCGTGGGAGCACACGTCGCTGATGGCGTGCAGCTGTCCGTCCTCGTCGCGCACGACGGCGACCTCGACGGTCCCCGACGCGCCCTCGAGCTCGACACGCAGGGTGCCGGCCACGGGGACGTCGGAGGCGTAGCACGCCAGCTGGGCGCTCATGCGCCCTCCGTCTGGGCGCCCGTCTCCGAACCCGCGACGTGCGGCTCGACGGCGGGGTACAGGTCGCTCATCGACTTGGACAGCTCGGCCTCGATCGAGGCGATCAGGCGGTCCTCGACCTCGGTCACGCCGATCTGCTGGATGAGCTCGGCGAAGAAGCCGCGCACCACCAGCCGACGGGCGTCGAGCTCGGGGATGCCGCGGGCGCGCAGGTAGAACAGCTGCTCGTCGTCGAAGCGTCCCGTCGCGCTCGCGTGGCCCGCACCCTCGATGAGACCGGTCTCGATCTCGAGGTTGGGCACCGAGTCGGCGCGCGCACCGTCGCTGAGCACCAGGTTGCGGTTGAGCTCGTACGTGTCGGTGCCCTCGGCCTCGGCACGGATGAGCACGTCGCCCACCCACACCGTGTGCGCGTCCTGACCCTGGAGCGCGCCCTTGTACGTGACGCGCGAGCGGCAGCTCGGCACGGCGTGGTCGACGAAGAGGCGGTGCTCCTGGTGCTGGCCCGCGTCGGCGAAGTACAGCCCGAGCATCTCGACCGAGCCGTTCTCGCCCACGAACTCCGCGTCGGGGGTCACCCGCACGACGTCGCCCCCGAGGGTCACGACGATGTGCTTGACGGTCGCGTCACGACCCAGCCGCAGACGGTGCGAGGCGGTGTGCACCGAGCCCGGCGCCCAGTCCTGCACCGAGACGAGCGTGAGGTGCGCGCCGTCCTCGACGACGACCTCGACGGTCTCGGTGAGCATCGCGTGCCCGACGTGGTCGAGCACGACGACGGCCTCGCTGAGCTCCTGGGCGTGCACGACGAGGTGCGAGCCGGTGGGCTCGAGCGGGTCCTGGCCCTCGACGCCCTCGATGCGGATCGACGTCGCGGTCGACGCGACGGCCTGCCTCGGGATCGTCACGACCGTGGCCCGCGGGAACGAGGCCCAGGCCACGACCGCGGCACGGTCGCCGGGGCGTCCTGCCGTGCCGAGCCGGGCGTCGTCGCGGTCGACGATCTCGACGGTGACCTCGGGGGCCTCGACGACCGTCGTGAGCACGCCGTGGCCCGTGAGCACGCCGTCGGAGCCTGCCCCGAACAGCGGCGCGATCCGGTCGACGGGAGCGAAGCGCCACTCCTCCTCGCGCCCGGTGGGCACGGGGAAGTCGGCGACGTCGAACGAGGTCGCCCGCTCGGCCCGCGAGCCCTGCGGCACGACACCGTGGCTGTGGGCGCCGTCGGCCTTGGCCCGGCTGTGGTCGGTCGACAGACCGGTGGTGTCCTGTGTGGTGGTCGACATCAGCCGACGGCCCCTTCCATCTGCAGCTCGATCAGGCGGTTCAGCTCGAGGGCGTACTCCATGGGCAGCTCGCGCGCGATCGGCTCGACGAAGCCGCGCACGATCATGGCCATGGCCTCGGTCTCGGTCATCCCGCGGGACATCAGGTAGAACAGCTGGTCCTCGCTCACGCGCGAGACCGTGGCCTCGTGACCCATCGACACGTCGTCCTCACGGACGTCGACGTACGGGTAGGTGTCGGAGCGGGAGATCTGGTCGACGAGCAGCGCGTCGCACAGCACGTTGGAGGCCGAGTGCTCGGCACCCTCGAGCACCTGCACGAGACCGCGGTAGGACGTGCGCCCACCGCCGCGCGCGACCGACTTCGAGACGATCGAGGACGACGTGTGCGGTGCGGCGTGCACCATCTTGGCGCCCGCGTCCTGGTGCTGGCCCTCGCCGGCGAACGCGATCGACAGCGTCTCGCCGCGGGCGTGCTCGCCCATGAGGTAGATCGCCGGGTACTTCATCGTGACCTTCGAGCCGATGTTGCCGTCGACCCACTCCATGGTCGCGCCCTCGGCCGCGGTCGCCCGCTTGGTCACGAGGTTGTACACGTTGTTCGACCAGTTCTGGATCGTCGTGTACCGCACCCGGGCGTTCTTCTTGACGATGATCTCGACGACCGCGGAGTGCAGCGAGTCGGACGAGTACACCGGCGCGGTGCAGCCCTCGACGTAGTGCACGTACGAGCCCTCGTCCGCGATGATCAGCGTCCGCTCGAACTGGCCCATGTTCTCGGTGTTGATCCGGAAGTACGCCTGCAGCGGGATCTCGACGTGCACGCCCGGCGGCACGTAGACGAACGAGCCGCCCGACCACACCGCGGTGTTGAGCGAGGCGAACTTGTTGTCACCCGGGGGGATCACCGAGCCGAAGTACTGCTCGAAGATCTCCGGGTGCTCGCGCAGCGCCGTGTCGGTGTCGAGGAAGATGACGCCCTGCTCCTCGAGCTCCTCCTGGATCTGGTGGTAGACGACCTCGGACTCGTACTGGGCGGCGACTCCCGCGACGAGGCGCTGCTTCTCGGCCTCCGGGATGCCCAGCCGGTCGTACGTGCTCTTGATGTCGTCGGGCAGCTCTTCCCAGGTGGTGGCCTGCTTCTCCGTCGAGCGCACGAAGTACTTGAT
The DNA here is from genome assembly GCF_044392165.1 of Cellulomonas sp. P22. Taxonomy (NCBI): domain Bacteria; kingdom Bacillati; phylum Actinomycetota; class Actinomycetes; order Micrococcales; family Cellulomonadaceae; genus Cellulomonas; species Cellulomonas sp. P22. Next base: position 21,969 of record NZ_JBISBW010000001.1, on the reverse strand, counting down.
GTTGTCGAAGTCGATGCCCGTGAGGTCGGAGCCCCACCACGGCATGGGCTTCTTCTCGAACAGGCGCAGCGACTTCAGGCGCGTCTTGAGCATCCACTCGGGCTCGTTCTTGAGCGCCGAGATGTTGCGCACCACGGCCTCGGAGAGCCCGCGCTGGGCGATCGCACCCGCGTCGTCCTTGTCGTGCCACCCGTAGGTGTAGTTCCCGATCGAGGCGATCGCCTCGTCCTGGGTCAGGGGTGTGTTGGGGGCACTCTCGGTCGGTGCACTCATGTCATCGTCCTTCCGCGGGGGCAGGGGTCGTCGTCGTCGGGATGTTGGTGGTGCAGACGTGGCCGCCCCCGGCCAACGTCGCGAGGCGCTGCACGTGCACGCCGAGCAGCCGCGAGAACGCCTGCGCCTCGGCCTCGCACAGCTGCGGGAACTCGTGGGCGACCTGCTGCACGGGGCAGTGCCCCTGGCACAGCTGGATCGCGGCCGCACCGGGGACCGGGCGTGCCGTGGCGGCGTACCCGTCCTCGGCCAGGGCGTCGGCGAGGGCCTGGACCCGCGCCCGAGGGTCGGTCCCCGCGGCCTCGACGGCCGCGCTGTGGCGGTCCTCGAGCTCGCGGACCCGGCGCGCGGCGAACTGCTCGACCGCCTCGGGCCCGGCGACCTCGGCCAGGAAGCGCATCGCCTCGGTCGCGATCCCCGAGTACGCGTGCGGCTGCGCGTCCTGCCCCTCGTTCGTCACGACGTACCGGCGCGCCGGTCGGCCGCGACGGGCCGGTCCCGCGCCGCTCGCGTCGTGCACGGTGATCTGCCCGGTGCCCTCGAGCGTCGCGAGGTGCCGACGGATCGCCGTGGGGGTCAGGTCCAGGTCGGCGGCGAGCTCGGCGGCCGAGATGGGCCCCTCGGAGGTCACGAGCTGCAGCACGCGCTGCCGCGTGCCCGCATCGGGGTCGCCCAGGTCGCGCGTGGTCAGGAGCCGCACGTGCACGGGTCGCCCGTGGGCCGCGGACCGTGCAGCCGCATGCGCGCGGACGTCAGGCAGTGTCGAGCTCATACGCACCTCCCGGACGGTCCAGACGCTCGTCGATATTGGCAACATCGTTGTTGTCAATATGCTTCCGTGCAAGCAAGGTGAGCCTCACCACGCACGTGGCCCTCCGCCCGACCGGCCAGCACACCTACACTCGACGGCGTGTCCGCACCCCCCGCAGTCGAGATCCGCGGGCTCGTCAAGCGGTACGGCGGCCTCGCCGTCGTCGACGGGCTCGACCTCACCGCCGACCACGGGCGCATCACCGCTGTGCTCGGCCCCAACGGCGCAGGCAAGACCACGACGATCGAGTGCTGCGAGGGCCTGCGCACCCCCGACGAGGGCACCGTGCGCGTGCTCGGGCTCGACCCGCGCACCGACGCCGCCCGGCTGCGCCCCCGGGTCGGCGTCATGCTGCAGGACGCGGGGCTGCCCACCGGCGTCCGTGCGCTCGACCTGCTGCGGCACGTCGCGACCATGTACGCCGCGCCGCGCGACGTCGGCGAGCTGACCGAACGGCTCGGCCTCGAGTCGTTCGCCACCACGACCATCCGCCGGCTCTCGGGCGGCCAGCGTCAGCGTCTGGCCCTCGCCGCCGCCGTGGTCGGTCGCCCCGAGCTCGTGTTCCTCGACGAGCCGAGCGCGGGCATGGACCCCCAGTCGCGGCACGCGGTGTGGGACCTCGTCCGCGAGCTGCGCGCCGACGGCGTCGCCGTGGTCCTCACCACCCACCTCATGGACGAGGCCGAGGCGCTGGCCGACCACGTCGTGGTGGTCGACCACGGCGACGTCGTCGCCCAGGGTGCCGTCCGTGACCTCGTGGCCGCCGCCGAGGACCGCACGCTGCGGTTCGCCGCCTCCCCCGCGCTGGACCTGGCCGCGCTCGGCGCAGCGATCACAGCGTCCGCGGGCGGCGAGGGCGCGGCGCTCTCCGTGCACGAGCCCGCCCCCGGCGAGTACACGGTCACCGGACCCGTGACCCCCACGACGCTCGCTGCCCTGACCGCCTGGTGCGCCGCGCACGACGTGCTCGTGACCCGGACCAGCATCGGACGGCACACGCTCGAGGACGCGTTCCTCGACCTGACCGGACGGAGCCTGCGATGAGCACCGGGCCCACCGCCACCACGACCGTCTCCCGGCCGCACGCCGGACCGGCGTCACCCGCACGGCGGGTGCTCTCCCAGGCCGGGTTCGAGGCGCGCGCGATCCTGCGCAACGGCGAGCAGCTCATGGTCACGCTCGTGCTGCCGGCGCTCGTGCTCGTCGGGCTCACGCGCAGCAGCCTCGTGGGGCTCGGCACCGACGGGGCGGCGCGCATCGACTTCGTGGCCCCCGGCGTCATCGCGCTGGCCGTCATGAGCACGTCGTTCACCTCCCAGGCCATCGCGACGGCGTTCGACCGCCGCAACGGCGTGCTGCGCTTCCTCGCGACCACCCCGCTCGGGCGGCGCGGTCTGCTCGCGGGCAAGGTGCTCGCCGTGCTCGCCGTCGAGGTCGTGCAGATCGTCGTCCTGGGCGCCCTCGCTGTCACGCTCGGCTGGCGACCCGACCTCGCGGGCGTGCCCCTCGCGCTCGCCGCGGTCGCCCTCGGCACCGCGGCCTTCACCTCCCTCGCGCTGCTCGTGGCGGGCACGCTGCGCTCCGAGGCCGTGCTGGCCGTCGCGAACCTGCTGCTCGTGCTGCTCGCCGTCGGGGGTGGGGTCGTCGTGCCCGCGAGCCAGCTGCCTGGGCCGCTCGAGCACGTGGCGCTCGCCCTGCCGTCGGGCGCCCTGGGCGAGGCCCTGCGCGCGTCGCTGCTGCACGGCGGGATGCCCGGCTGGACCGCGCTCGTGCTCCTCGGCTGGACCGTGGTGCTCGGGTGGTCGGCAGCGCGGCTGTTCCGCTGGCACTGAGCGCCTCCGCGCGCCGCTGAGCGCCCCGCCACGCCGAGCACCCGGCGAGCCTCGGAGAGCTCTCTATCCGCCCGAAGCGCGCATGTCGGGCACCCGGCCTAGCATCGCCCCCATGGCTGACGCGATCACGGCGGAGGGACTCGTCAAGCGCTACGGCAAGGTGACGGCGCTCGACGGCGTCGACCTGCGTGTGCCCACCGGGTCGGTGCTCGCGCTGCTGGGGCCCAACGGCGCAGGCAAGACCACCGTCGTGCGGATCCTCACCACGCTGCTGCGCCCGACCGCGGGACGCGCGTGGGTCGCGGGCGCCGACGTGCTGGACCAACCGGCCACCGTGCGTCGCAACATCGGGCTCTCGGGCCAGTACGCGGCCGTCGACGAGTACCTCACCGGTTTCGAGAACCTCGTGATGATCGGGCGGCTCTACCACCACGGCCGCCAGCAGGCACGGTCCCGGGCGCGCGAGCTGCTCGCCTACTTCGGCCTCGAGGACGCGGGCGACCGGCCCACGCGCACCTACTCCGGGGGCATGCGCCGGCGCCTCGACCTGGCCGGCGCCCTCGTGGCCCACCCGCCGGTCCTGTTCCTCGACGAGCCCACCACCGGGCTGGACCCACGCGGACGCACCGACATGTGGGGCGTGCTGCAGCGGCTCGTCGAGGGAGGCACGACGCTGCTGCTCACGACGCAGTACCTCGAGGAGGCCGACCTGCTCGCCGACGAGATCGTCGTGATCGACCACGGCCGGATCATCGCCCAGGGCACGGCCGACGACCTCAAGCGCCAGGTCGGGGGCGAACGTGTCGAGCTCACTCTCACCGACGGGGCCCGGCTGCCCGACGCCGAGCGCCTGCTCACGCCGCTCGGGGTGGGGCCGGCCACGCTCGACCCCGACCGCCGCGGGCTCGTGATGCCCGTCGGCGGCGGCGCCACGTCGCTCGCGAACACCCTGCGGGTGCTGGACGACGCCGCGATCGGGCTCGACGACATCGGGTTGCGCCGTCCGACGCTCGACGACGTGTTCCTCACCCTCACGGGACGCAGCACCGCCGAGGAGGACGGCTCCGAGCCGAGCGAAGGAGACCACTCATGAGGGTGCCGCACGTGCTGGCCGACGCCTCGGTCGTCGCGACCCGCAACATCATCAAGATCAAGCGCGTCCCCGATCTGCTGGTGTTCACGACCCTCTCGCCGATCATGTTCGTGCTGCTGTTCGCCTACGTGTTCGGCGGTGCGATCGGCGGCGGGAGCGGTGCGAGCTACCGCGAGTACCTCATGGCGGGGATCTTCGCCCAGACCGTCATCTTCGGTGCCACGATCACGGGCGCGGGGCTCGCCGACGACGTCAAGAAGGGCATCATCGACCGTTTCCGGTCGCTGCCCATGGCACCCTCGGCCGTGCTCACGGGACGCACGCTCTCGGACGTGGTCAACAACGTCATCGTGCTCGTCGTCATGTCGCTCACCGGGCTGCTCGTCGGCTGGCGCATCCACACCTCGGCGTTCGAGGCCCTGGCAGGCTTCGGCCTGCTGCTCGTCTTCGCGTACGCGATCTCGTGGATCATGGCGTGGGTCGGGATGCTCGTCCCGAGCCCCGAGGTCGTCAACAACGCCTCGTTCGTCATCATCTTCCCGCTGACGTTCATCGCGATCACGTTCGTCCCGCTCGACACGCTGCCGGTGCCGCTCCAGCGCTTCGCGGAGTGGAACCCCGTCTCGGCTGTCACCCAGGCCGCCCGCGAGCTCTTCGGCAACATCCCCCCGGGGACCCCCGAGCCCACCGCGTGGCCGCTCGAGCACCCGGTCGTCTACACGCTCCTGTGGTCGGCGGCGATCCTCGCCGTGTTCATCCCGCTCGCGAACGCCCAGTACCGCGTCTCGACCAGCCGCTGACGCGCCGCGCATCTCACACCCGAGCGCCCCGGCGGCTCCTCGCGGCGCACGTACGCTGGTCCCCGTGAGCGCAGCCCCCGTCATCACGTCCCCCGCAGGGACCGCCCTGGACCGTCGCGCGCGCTGGACGCGCCCCGCGCTGGTCGCCAACCTCGTCGCGCAGATCGGCATCGTCGTCACCGGTGGCGCCGTGCGGCTGACCGGCTCGGGGCTGGGCTGCTCGACGTGGCCGCAGTGCGAACCGGGGGCGTTCACGCCCGCCATCCACGAGGCGACGACGCTGCACCCGTACATCGAGTTCGGCAACCGCACGCTGACCGGTGTCCTGGGCATCATCGCGCTCCTGGTCGCCGTGCTGGTGTGGGGTGACCGCGGCCGGTCGCGCTCCTACCGCCTCCTGGGTCTCGCGCCGCTGGTCGGCGTCGCGATCCAGGCCGTGATCGGCGGGATCACGGTCCTGCTCGACCTCGCCCCGGCCGTCGTCGCGCTGCACATGCTCGTCTCCCTGGGGCTCGTCGCCGCCTCGACCGTGCTGCTGGTCCGCCACCGCACGGGTGACGGCGCGCCGCGTCCGGTCGTGGCGCCGTGGCTGGGCGCCACCGGCTGGGCGCTCGCCGCGCTGACTGTCGTCGTCGTCGCGCTCGGGGTGGTCGTCACGGGTGCGGGACCGCACGGCGGCGACGACGAGGTCGCCTACCGGTTCGCTGTCGACCCGGCGCTCGCCGCCCGGGTGCACGCCCTCGCGGTGTGGGCCTTCGTCGCGGTGCTGGTCGCGCTGCTCGTCGGCCTGTTCCGGGCCCCGTCCCCCGCGACGACCCGTCGGGCCGCTCTCGTGCTGCTCGGCGTGACGCTGGCCCAGGGCCTGATCGGCTACGTGCAGTACTTCACGGGCCTGCCCGAGGTGCTGGTCGGCCTGCACATGCTCGGCGCAGGGCTGCTCGCGGCCGCGACGACGCGGGCCGTGATGTCGCTGCGCCCGCGCGCCTGACCGACACGCACGAGAGGGCCCGCACGACCAGTCCGGTCGTGCGGGCCCTCTCGTCTGCCGGGCTGTCTGGGCTCGCGGTCAGCGGCGCGCCGCCGAGTCCGCAGGGCGCAGCGTCGACCAGCCGCGGTCGCGTGCGGCCGCGGCGGCGAGCACCCCGACCACCGTCGTGGGGCTGTGCAGCCGGCCGGCCAGTGCGGCCTCGACCGCCTCGTCGAGCGGGACCCACACGGGCACCATCTCGGCCTCCTCGTCCTCGCGCACGAAGCGCTCCGACTCGGGCACCGGCGACAGGTCACGGGCCAGGAACACGACGATCGACTCGTCCGAGCCGCCGGGCGTCGTGAAGAAGTCCACGAGCACGTCCCAGGTGCCGGCACGCAGGTCGGCCTCCTCGGCGAGCTCGCGCGCGGCAGCGTCGACCAGCGGCTCCCCCGCCACGTCGAGCAGGCCCGCGGGGGGCTCCCACAGCTCGGTGCGCACCGGGTGGCGGTACTGCGAGAGCAGCAGCACGCGCTCGTCGGGGTCCATCGCGATCACCGCGACGGCCCCCGTGTGCGCGACGTACTCGCGCAGAACCTGGGACGCACCCAGGTCCACGACGTCGCCGACCACGTCCCACACCCGACCCTGGTGGATCACCGTGTGCTCGGTCACGGGCCGCGGAGCCGGCCGGTCGGCCAGCTCCGCGTCCGCGTCAGTCCTCGTCCGTGCCACGGCGCTCGAGCGCAGCGCCGATCAGGCCCGCGAACAGCGGGTGGGCCCGGTTGGGGCGCGACTTGAACTCGGGGTGGGCCTGCGTCGCGACGTAGTACGGGTGCGTCTCGCGGGGCAGCTCGACGAACTCGACGAGCGACTTGTCGGGCGACGTGCCCGAGATGACCATGCCCGCGCTCTCGAGACGGTCGCGGTAGGCGTTGTTCACCTCGTACCGGTGACGGTGACGCTCCGACGCCTCGGTCGAGCCGTAGGCCTCGGCGACGACCGAGCCGGGCGTGAGGACGGCCTCGTACGCACCGAGCCGCATGGTGCCGCCCAGGTCGCCCGCGCCGTCGACGATCGCGAGCTGCTCGGCCATGGTCGCGACGACCGGGTCGACCGGGTCGGTGTCGAACTCGGACGACGACGCCCCGGGCAGGCCCACGACGTTGCGTGCGTACTCGATGACCATGCACTGCAGACCCAGGCAGATGCCGAGCGTCGGCACCAGCTGTTCGCGGGCCCAGCGCAGCGCACCGAGCTTGCCCTCGATGCCGCGCACGCCGAAGCCGCCCGGCACGAGCACGGCGTCGACGCCCTCGAGCGCGAGGGCCGCACCCTCCTCGGTCTGGCAGTCGTCGGACCTCACCCAGCGGATGACCACGCGTGCGTCGTGGTGGAAGCCACCCGCACGCAGCGCCTCGGTGACCGAGAGGTACGCGTCGGGCAGGTCGATGTACTTGCCGACGAGCGCGACCTCGACCTGGTGCGCGGGGTTGTGCACGCGCTCGAGCAGCTCGTCCCAGCCGCTCCAGTCGACGTCACGGAACGGCAGACCGAGGCGCTGCACGGCGTACGCGTCGAGCCCCTCGGAGTGCAGCACGCGCGGGATGTCGTAGATGCTCGGCGCGTCCTTGCACGTGATGACGGCCTCGACGTCGACGTCGCAGAACAGCGCGATCTTGCGCTTGGTCGACTCGGGGATCTCCCGGTCCGACCGGCACACGATCGCGTCGGGCTGGATGCCGATCGAGCGCAGCGCCGCCACCGAGTGCTGGGTGGGCTTCGTCTTGAGCTCCCCGCTCGGACCGATGAACGGCACGAGCGAGACGTGCAGGAAGAAGACGTTGTCGCGACCCAGGTCGTGCCGCACCTGACGCGCGGCCTCGAGGAACGGCTGCGACTCGATGTCGCCGACGGTCCCACCGATCTCGGTGATGATCACGTCGGGGGCGACACCGCCCACCGGGTCGGCCTGCGCCCGCATGCGGGACTTGATCTCGTCGGTGATGTGCGGGATGACCTGAACGGTGTCGCCGAGGTACTCGCCGCGACGTTCCTTGGCGATGACCTGCGAGTAGACCTGCCCGGTCGTCACGTTCGCGGAGCCGACGAGGTCGACGTCGAGGAAGCGCTCGTAGTGACCGACGTCCAGGTCGGTCTCGGCACCGTCTTCGGTGACGAAGACCTCGCCGTGCTGGAACGGGTTCATGGTGCCGGGGTCGACGTTCAGGTACGGGTCGAGCTTCTGCATCGTGACTTTGAGCCCCCTCGAACGCAGAAGGCGTCCGAGGCTGCTGGCCGTCAAGCCCTTGCCGAGAGAGGAGGCAACGCCTCCAGTAACGAAGATGTGCCGGGTCGTGTTGTCCGACCGCCCGGAGAGTCGATCTGCGCGCTCTGCCACGGGCTTCCACTCTACCCGAGAGACCGGCGGCGGCTGTCACGGCGCACCGTGAGTCGCACCACTCCTGGGCTCGTGGGGCGCGGTCGGACCGCGCCCCCGTCAGCCGTCGACCGGTCGGGCGTCCCACCCGTACACGCACCGGAGCTGCCCGAGCACGTCGGCGACCTGCGGGAGCGTCGCCGCCCGGGCCCGCGAGGCCCGGCCGAGCCCTGCCCGGCGGTCGGGGTCGCTCACGATCCCGGCGAGGACCTCGGCGAGCCGTGCGGCGTCCCCCACGGGCACCAGCACCGCCGCGTCCCCCGTGACCTCGCGCGTCCCGCCGGCGTCCGTCGCGACGACGGGAGCACCGAGCTGCAGCGCCTCCTGCACCGCGATCGGCTGCCCCTCCCAGACGGCTGTGCTCACCACGACGTCCGCGGCCGCGAGCAGGTCCGCGACGTCCGAGCGCCGACCGAGCAGCCGCACGGGCAGGTGCTCGCCGTCGATGCGGGCCTGGAGCGGCTCCGCGAGCGGCCCGTCGCCCGCGACGACCCACAGCAGGCCCGGCCCGTGGTCCCGGGCGAGCAGCGCGGCGCCGTCAGCCAGCAGGTCCAGGCCCTTCTGGGGCGCGAGGCGCGCGACGGTGACGAGCAGCGCCACGTCGTCGGGCACCCCGAGCGCGCCACGCACCTGCGCACGGTCCCGGCCGGGGCTCGGCAGCGGCGGCGCCGGGACGAGCGCCCGCGACGCCTCACGGGCGCCCCGCGAGCGGGCCCGCTCGACCAGGTCGCCCGAGACCCCGAGCACCACGTCCGCGCCCCGTGCGACGACGCTCTCGAGCACCGCCGAGACGGCACGGATGGCCCGACCGCCCACCGGCAGGTTGTGCAGCGTCACGACGACGCGAGGACGCGAGCCCGACGGCAACGAGCGTGCTGCGAGCACCACGAGGGCACCGGCACGCAGCCCGTGCGCGTGCACGACGTCGGCACCCCGGGCGAGCGTGCGCAGCCGGCGCACAGCCTCCAGGTCGGACGCGCGCGGGCGGTCGGCCACGGGCACGGCGTGGAACACAGCACCCGAGCCCTGCGGGGCGACGACCGCCGCGAGGTCGTCCGGGCCGGCGACGTGGACGACGGTCCCCGCGTCGCGGTCGTCCGCGAGCGCGCGGGTGACCTGTGCGACGTGTCGCGCCACCCCGCCAGCGCTCGATCCGAGCACCTGCAGCACCCGTTCGCTCATGGCTTCTCCTGCCCGGTCGCATCCGTCTGTCGGGGCCTGTCGTCCTGCGGGGGCCCACCGTCCGGCGCGGCGCCACCCACGGTCGCCGGGGGCGCCCCCCGGTCCAGCGCGAGGACCCCGCGAACCGTTCCTCGGTCGAACCCGACCACCGCGACCGCCGTCACCCCGACGGCCAGCACGGCACCACCGGCCGCGGCGCCGATCGCGGACACGATGCCACCGCCGATCACGTCCAGCACCGCGACGGTCGTCCAGCGCCCCACGAGCGCGCCGACAGCGGCACCCGCCACGAGCACGACGAACGTCCGGGGCATCCCGTGCAGCGCACCGGCTCCCGCGCTCCGTCGCAGCGCCGCGAGCAGCGCGACCCCTGCGACGACCATGCCGATGCTGCTGCCCGCGCCGAGCGCGACGAGCACCCCGGGGCCGTCACCCGCAGGCACCAGCACGAACGCGATGGTGACGGACGCGACGGCCACCGCGGCCCAGCCCAGGGCCGCAGCGACGACGGCCGCCCGACCGTGCTCGAGCGCGTACAGCGCACGGGTCACGTGGAAGAGCAGCGCGAAGCCGATCAGCCCGGGCGCCATCCAGGTCAGCGTCGGCGACATCGCCTGGACGGTCTCGGGGTCGACGTCGGTGATCGAGAGGAACATCGCGGCCGCTGCGGGGGCCGCCGCGACGAGCGCCGCGGCTCCGACCCCGGCGACCACGACGACAGTGCGCGTCGTGAGCGCAGCCATCTCGGCGAACCCCTCGCGGGCGGGACGCGCGGCCCGCTCGGCCAGCCGCGGGAACGTGCTGGTCGCGAGGGGCACGGCCAGCACCGCGTACGGCAGCAGGTACACAGCCTGCGCGTAGAGGAACACGGTCCAGGTGGCCGTCGCGCCCCGCGCGTTGGCCAGCAGCAGCGTCACCAGCACCGAGCCCTGCTGCGCGAGGAGCGCGCCGATGCCCGCGAAGGCGAGCCGACGCACGCGGGCCGCGACCCCGGGCGGGAAGCTCAGGGTCGGGCGCAGGCGCACCCCCGAACGCAGGACGGGCACGAGCAGCGGCAGGCTCATGGCCGCGACGCCGGCGGTCGTGCCCCAGGCCAGCCAGGCGAGCGCCGAGCCGGAGGTGGCTGCGAGGTCGTCGGTGTGCCCCTCGGTCAGGCGGCCGTACATGGCGTAGGCGACGATGACCACGCTGGTCGACAGCGCCGGGGCCAGGGCCGGCCAGAAGAACTTGCGCTGCGCCTGCAGCACTCCCGCGAGCACGACACCGAGCCCGTACAGCGGGATCTGGACCGCGAACACGAGGACGAAGTAGCGCGTCAGCTCGGGGGGCACGGGGTGCTCGGAGAGGCGGGCCAGGAGGGCGGCCAGCGGCTCGGCCACGAGTGCGAGGACGGCCGCGATCGGGAGGAGCACGAGCAGGGCCCAGCCCAGCGTCGCGGACGCCGTCCGGTCGACCTCGGCCCGGTCGCCACGGCGCAGCGGCCCGCTGATCACGGGGATGAGGGCACCCGCGAGGGCTCCACCGGCCGCGACCTCGAAGAGGACGTTGGGCAGCGTGTTCGCCAGGTTGTACGCGGCGCCGACCGTGCCCGGGCCCACCTCGCTCGCCTGGACGAACCAGCGGGCGAACCCGAGCACGCGGCTCACCACTGTGATCACGGCGATCATCGCCGCAGCGCCCGCGAGTCCGCCGAGCGCCCGCCGGAGGGCGGGGCTCACGCCGTGCGGCTCTCGTCCCCGGGGGGTGCGACGACAGGTCGGCGACCCCAGGCGTCGATCTCGCGCAGCACCGGGGTGCGGGCGATGACCTCGGTGAAGCTCACGCGCTCGCTCGCGACGGTCAGACCGACCGCGCCCGCGAGCAGCGCGAGCCGGACGGGCCGGGGTGCGTCGAGCACGACGGCCGTCCCGAGCAGGGCACCCAGCGCGTTCGCTCCCCCGTCACCGAGCATGTCGCGCTCGGCCAGGTCGGCCTCGAGCCCCGCGGACACCACGCCGAGCGCCGCAGCTGCAGCGCCGGCGCCGGGACCACCCGCGAGCGCGAGGGGCGCCGCGGCGATGCCCACGGCCTTGAGGGCGCGCCCGGGGCGCAGGTCGAGCAGGTTCACGAGGTTGGCGCTCGCGGCGATCAGGGCGCCCGACGTCGCGACGTCCACGACCCAGCCCGCACCCGAGCGCCGGGTGCCGTCGGGGTGCCGGGCCGGGGTGGCCACGGCCGCGGCGACGAGGGCCCCCGCGCCGATCCCCAGCACCTTGAGGGCACCGGTGGTCAGCTGTCCGTGGCGCAGCGCACCGAGGTGCCCGCGCAACCCCTTGGCCTTGCGGTCGTGGTCCTCGGCGAGGTCGTCGACGAGGCCGAAGGCCGCACCGCTCAGTGTCGCGACGCCTGCGGCGACGGCCGCGCGCGGCGTCGACGCGCCGACGGCCCCGCCCACCAGCAGCCCAGCGGCGGCGGCCGGGCCGGACAGCAGGCTCACGGGCTCGCCGCGGTGGTTCGTGCGCGTCCACCGGCGCGACCCGCCGGGCGGGTCCTCGTCGAGAGCTCCCCGGGTCGCTGCCGTCGCCGCCGCAGCGACGAGACCGGCCGCGAACCTCTGCGGGATGGTCCCGGTGTTCACCCGGCCGTCCCGTCGCTCGCGTCGCCGCCGAGACCCGCGGAAGGCTGCGGGGTGCGGTCGACCGGCGCGAGCTCGACGCGGGTGGGGACCACGGTCTCGCCCTCACCGAAGCCGTAGTGCCCGTTCGTCCCGCCGATGCGCGCGTTGAGCGCGAGCGGAACGGTCACCTGGCCGGAGATCTGGTCTGTGCCCGAGACGGTCGTGATGCTGTCCGCGAGCTCGTCGTCCGCGAGCACCGCGCGCCACAGCGCGTCGGTGCCGTCCTCGCCGTCCGCGAGCACCGCACCTTCGGAACCGTCCTGCGCGGCGCTGACCAGCGCGAGCAGCGAGGCGCGGACCTGGGCCGCCTCGTCGTCCGAGGTGGACCCCTTGTCGTCCGACGAGGTCTGCGGGGCGAGGAGCACGATCGCGTCGGCCGGGGCCGTGACCGAGTCCGCGCCGGTCACGAGCGGCTTCTCGTCCGTGCTGAGGAGGTCGAGGAGCACCGAGGCAGGCTCGGAGAACTGGTCGGGTGCGGCCGGGTCGGCGCCGGTCAGCGCCTGGACCAGCGCGTCGGCGAGCTCGACGTCGGCACCCTCGTCACCCTCGGGCGCGGGCGAGAGATAGCCCACGAGGGTGCTGACGAGCGCCTGCCGGAAGCTGCGCAGCCCCGGGTCGGTCCACGTCGACGTCAGGGTGACGACGCCGCTGACCTCGGCACCGGCCGCGGCGAGCTGCGTCTCGACGGCACCGACCTCGTTCTCGGTCACCTCGCCCAGCGCGATCACGGCGACCCGACGGTCGGTGAGGGCACCGGCGAGCAGCTGGGGCGCCGCGGCCTCGATGTAGCTCTCGGAGTTCTTGAGCTGCCCCGTGGCGACGTCCACCTCGGAGCGCAGCGAGTCCTTCTCGGCCCGGAGCGCCTCGACCTGTCCCGTGAGGGTGTCGCCGATCGTCTCCTTGAGCGGTCCGGCCCCCAGGGCGATGCCGACCGCGAGGGCCAGGAACACCGAGATGAGGGAGACGATGTGGTAGCGGAAGTCGATCACGATGTGGTCTCTCGGTCAGGTGTGGTCAGGTCCCGGGGCGTGGTCGGAGGCGTCATGCCGAGCCTCCGAACAGCGAGTGGAACCACGAGAACAGGTCGTCGAAGCGCGCGCCGGTGAGGCCGAGCAGCGTCTGCCCCGAGGCGGTCGAGGCGAGCGCGACGCCGAGCGCCAGCAGACCGGCGAGCACGAGCAGCAGGAGCTGCAGGTTCGAGATGCGCTGGCGGTAGAGCCGCGACACCCCCTTGGCGTCGACGAGCTTGCTGCCGACCCGCAGCCGGGTGAGGAACGTGCTCGCCATCCCCGAGCGTCCCTTGTCGAGGAACTCGACCAGGGTCGCGTGGGTGCCGACTGCCACGATCAGCTCGGCGCCCTTGTCGTCGGCGAGCAGCATCGCGACGTCTTCGCTCGTGCCCGTCGCCGGGAACACGACGTGCTTCACGCCGAGCTGCTCGACGCGGGCGAGCCCGGGGGCACGACCGTCGCGGTACGCGTGCACCACGACCTCGGCCCCGCACCGGAGCGCCCGGTCCGACACCGAGTCCATGTCCCCGACGATGAGGTCCGGGGTCCAGCCCGCCTCGAGGATCGCGTCCGCCCCGCCGTCCACCCCGATGAGCACCGGGCGGTACTCGCGGATGTACGGACGCAGCGTGACGAGGTCCTCCTTGTAGTGGTAGCCCCGCACCACGATGAGCACCTGGCGGCCGTCGATCACGGTCGAGATGTCGGGCACCCCCACGCCGTCGAGCAGCAGGTCGCGCTCGCGTCGCAGGTAGTCCATGGTGTTCGCGGCGAACGACTCGAGCTGCACCGACAGGCCTTCGCGGGCCTCGGCCATCGCGGCTGCGACGGTCTCGGCGGTCTGCTCGACCCCCTCGGCGACCAGGACGTCGCCGTCGTGCACGGTGCCGTCCACGACGCGCAGGACGTGCCCCTCGGGGATCGTCATGAGGTCGGGGCCCAGGTCGTCGACCAGCGGGATCCCGGCCTCGATGAGGATCTCCGGTCCGAGGTTCGGGTAGCGCCCCGACGTGGAGCGCGCGGCGTTCAGCACCGCCACCGGCTGGCAGGCGACGAGCGCCTCGGCCGAGACCCGGTCGAGGTCGAGGTGGTCGATCACGGCCACGTCCCCCGGGCTCAGGCGCTTGGTGAGCGCCTTGGTGCGGGGGTCGACTCGGGCAGGCCCAGAGACACCGGGCTCGTCGGGCAGGGAGGCGCGCTTGCGCAGGAAGGCTCTCATCGCGGCTTATGGTCCCACGTCGGACTGGCTGAGGAGCTCGGCTGCGTGCGTCCGTGCCGCGTCCGAGTCCTCCTGGCCCGAGAGCATGCGTGCCAGCTCGCGGATGCGGTCCTCGTCGGTGACGTGCCGCACGTCGGACTCGGTCACCATGTCCGCGCCGCCCGCCTTCGTCACGACGAGGTGGTGGTCGGCGAACGCCGCGACCTGGGCCAGGTGCGTCACCACCAGCACCTGCCCGCCCTTCGCCAGGGTCGCCAGCCGGCGCCCGACCTCGACCGCGGCCTTGCCACCGACCCCGGCGTCGACCTCGTCGAACACGAACGTGGAAGGACGGGGTGCACCCGACCCGGGTGCTGTGGCGAGCGCCACCTCGATCGCGAGCATCACCCGCGACAGCTCACCGCCCGACGCCCCCTTGCCGAGCGGGCGCGCGGGCGCGCCGGCGTGCGGCACCAGCAGCATCTCGACGCGATCGGTGCCGTACGGCCCGGGCTCGTCGGCCGGGGTGACCTCGACCACGAGCTGCGCCCCCGCCATCGCGAGCCCGGCGAGCTCCTCGGTCACGGCCTTCGCGAGCTCGGCGCCCGCGTCACGGCGACGCGCACCGATCCGCTCGCCGAGCTCCGCCAGCGTGGCCGTGAGCTGCTCGCGCTCCTCGACGAGCCCGGCGAGCCGCTCGTCGCCGCCGTCCAGGTCGAGCAGCCGCAGACCGGCCTGCGCGGCCCACTCGAGGACCGCCGCGACGTCCGCCCCGTACGAGCGCGTGAGCGCGGTCAGCTCGGCACGGCGCCGCTGAGCCACCTCGAGGCGGGCCGGGTCGGCCTGGAGGTCCTGCAGGTAGCTCGAGAGCTCGGCCGCGACGTCGTTCAGCAGGTATCCGACCTCGGCGACCCGCGTCGCGAGCGCCGCGAGCGTCCCGTCGTGCCCGCCGCCCTGCTCGAGCAGCCGACGGGCCTGCTCGACGAGCGCGGTCGCCGCCTGGTCGTCGCCGACGTCGTCCCCCACGAGCACGGTGTGCGCCCCCGCCGCAGCACCGCGCAGGTCCTCGGCGTGCGCGAGCCGTTCGATCTCGGCCGCGAGGTCGACGTCCTCACCGGGCTGCGGGGCCACGCGCTCGACCTCACCGAGCCCCAGCCGCAGCAGCTCGGCCTCGCGCGCCCGGTCCTGCGCGCGCTCGGTCAGGTCGCGCAGCTCGGCCACGACGGCCTGCCGTCGCACCCACGCGTCGCGGTAGCGCCCGAGGACCTCCTCGTGCGCCGGACCGGCGAACGCGTCGAGCGCCTCGCGCTGGTGCGCGGGTGAGCGCAGCCGGGCCTGGTCGGCCTGGCCGTGCACCGTGACGAGCTCGTCGGCGATCTCCGCGAGGAGTCCCTGGGGCACCGACCGGCCACCCAGGTACGCCCGGGACCGTCCCGGGGAGTCGGGCGTCGAGGCGCCGACGGTCCGCACGAGCACGAGCGCGCCGTCGTCGTCCAGCTCCGCGCCGGCCTCCCGCGCGCGTGCCAGCACGGGCGAGCCCGCGGGCAGCAGGACGCGCCCCTCGACGGCAGCGGACGTGCCACCCGTGCGGACCGTCGCCGGGTCGGCCTTGCCGCCGAGCAGCAGGTTCAGCCCGGTGAGGACCATGGTCTTGCCCGCGCCGGTCTCCCCCGTCAGCACCGTCAGCCCCGGGCCGAACGCGACGTGCGCCCGGCCGATGACCCCGAGATCCTGGATCCGCATCTCCTCGAGCACGATCAGCCCTCCCGTCCCACAGACGTCCCGTAGGGCCGGGGAGCCCCGGTCCCACCCCGCCAGCCGTCGACCGGGAGCCCGAACTTGCTCACGAGCCGGTCCGTGAAGGGGGCGTGCGTGAGCCGCGCGAGCCGTACCGGCACCCCGCTGCGCCGCACCTCGATGCGCGATCCCACCGGCACCTCGACCCGGCGGCGACCGTCACAGCTGAGCATCGCGTTGGCGGGTGACCGGTTGACGATCTCGACCGCGAGCACGCTCGACGGACCCACCACGAGCGGCCGGGCGAACAGCGCGTGCGCCGAGAGCGGCACCAGGATCATGCCGTCGACATCGGGCCACACCACGGGACCACCGGCCGAGAACGCGTGCGCGGTCGAGCCGGTCGCGGTCGCCATCACCACACCGTCGCAGCCGAACGCGGACAGCGGGCGCCCGTCGACCTCGATGACCACCTCGATCATGCGGGCCGGGTCGCTCTTCTCGAGCGCGGCCTCGTTGAGCGCCCAGCCGTGCACCACGTCGGCCTCGCCGGGCAGGTGCACCTCGACGTCGAGCGTCGAACGCTCCTCGACCGCGAAGTCGCCGTCCGCGAGCCGGCGCACGGCCTCGGCGATGTTCTCCCGCTCGCTCTCCGCGAGGAAGCCCACATGGCCGAGGTTGACGCCCAGCAGCGGGATGCCCGTCCCGCGCGTGAGCTCGGCGGCACGCAGGATCGTGCCGTCCCCGCCCAGGACGATCGCGAGCTCGAGGTCGCCCAGCGGCTCCGGACCGCCGTCGTCGACGGCCAGCACCGGCGTCAGGCCCACCGCCTCGAGCGCGCGCACGGTCTCCTCGGTCGCGGCGACCGCCTCCTCGCGGCCGCTGTGGGTCACGACCAGCACGCGACGCGTCACGACTCATCACCTCCGGGCGCAGGGGCGCGCACAGCACGCTCGACCTGCTCGACGAGATCTGCGTCGGAGGTCGACGACCCCCGACGGTTCAGCCACACGAAGTACTCCACGTTGCCGCTCGGCCCCGGCAACGGGCTCTGCACGACCCCTGCGACGTGCCACCCGAGACGGGTCGCGCAGCGTGCGACGTCGAGCACAGCCTCGGCCCGCAGCTCGGGCGAGCGCACCACCCCACCCGAGCCGAGCCGCTCGCGGCCCACCTCGAACTGCGGCTTGACCATGACGACCACGTCGGCCTCCGGCGCTGCGACGTCCACGAGAGCAGGCAGCACGAGCGTGAGCGAGATGAAGGACAGGTCCGCGACCACGAGATCGGGCGCGGGCGTGACGTCCCCGGCGTGCAGGCGACGCACGTTGACCCCCTCGCGGACCTCGACGCGAGGGTCGTCGCGGAGGCTCTGGACGAGCTGGTCGTGCCCGACGTCGACCGCCACGACGTGCTCGGCGCCGCGCCGCAGCAGGACGTCGGTGAACCCTCCGGTGCTCGCGCCCGCGTCCAGGCAGCGCCGCCCGGCGACCCGCAGGCCCTGCACCTCCCAGGCGTCCAGCGCGCCGACGAGCTTGTGACCCGCCCGCGAGGCGTACCCCGGGTCGGTGCCCGCGAGCACCTCGACGTCCTGCTCGGGGCGCAGCGGGGTCGCGCTGCGGACCGCCGTCACGCCGTCGACCAGCACCTGGCCGGCTGCGATGAGCTCCCCCGCCTGCCGGCGCGACCGCGCCAGCCCGCGGCGCACGAGCTCGATGTCGAGTCGGTTGCTCACGAGGACCTCAGCCCTCGGTGTCCGCGAGCCGGTCCTGCAGCGCGGTGTGGATCGCGTCGAACACCTCGACGTGCTCGCGCAACGGCCGGTCGACCAGCGGCGCGAGCAGCGTCAGCGCCTGGTCCACCGCGGCATCCCCCGTGCCGGCTGCGCCGTGCGCGCCCGAGCCCGTCCCGTCGCGTGCCTCGTCGTACGCCTCGCTCACCGCAGTCCCTCCGTCGTCGGTCCGGAGCGCGGGACCCTTGACGGGACCCGCGCTCCGGGGCAGGCCCACGCTACCGGGCAGCGGAGGCCGAACCGGCGCCGTGCACATCCAGGTCGGGCACGGATGTGGGATCGAGCACCTCACCCGCGTCGGCCGCCGACCACGCGGCCGCGCACGCCGCACGGATCAGGTCGACGCGGTCCTCGCGGGACGCACCGTCCACCGCGGCGGCACCGTGCAGCTCGAGCCGTCCGTCGTGCACGCGGGCGGCCGCGGACCGGCACGTCCACCAGCCCTCCGCGGCGACCTGCGGCTCAGGATGCGCATCGAGCAGCGAGAGCAGGTCGGCGCCGATGTACGTCGGACGCTCCCCCGGCGCCGCCAGGACGTCGTCCCGCGCGGTGCTCACCCCCGTCAGCACGTGCAGACCCGGGTAGTCGGCCGCCCGCGCGCCACCGAGGTCGGTGTCGAGCCGGTCGCCGATCACGAGCGGTGAGGTCGCCCCCGCCCGCTCGACCGCGAGCCGGTACATCGTCGGCGCGGGCTTGCCCGCGCTCGACGGCTCGACGCCCGTCGCCGAACGCACGGCGCCCACGAGGGCCCCGTTGCCGGGGGCGAACCCCCGGGCGGTGGGCAGGCTCAGGTCGAGGTTGCTCGCCACGTGCCACGCCCCGCGCTGCACCGCGTACGCCGCCTCGGCGAGCTGGGCCCAGCCGAGCTCGGGCGCGAAGCCCTGCGCGACGGCCTCGGGCTCGTCGTCCGCCGAGGTCACGACCGTGAACCCGGCCGCACGCACCGCTGTCACGAGGCCTGCACCCCCGACCACGAGCACCTTGGCGCCGCGCGCGAGCCGGGTGGTCAGCACCTCGGCCGCGGCCTGGGCCGCGGTCATGACCTCGTCCGGCTCGGTCGGGATGCCCAGCCCGGACAGCTGCGCCGCGACCGACTCCGGCTCACGCGAGGCGTTGTTGGTCACGAACACCAGGCGCTGACCGAGCTCCCGGGCACCGCCCAGGCCCTCGGCCGCCCCCTCGATGGGCTCGTGCCCCCGGTAGGCGACACCGTCCAGGTCGACCAGCGCGAGGTCGTACCGGACAGCGAGCGGGACGTCCGAACCGAGCAGCCCGCCCCTCACGCGTCGTCCTTCGTCCCCGCAGCGTCCTCCGGCCCCTCGTCGTCCGAGCCGTCGGACTCGACCAGCACGTCGTCGTCCGCCGCCGGGGCCTCAGCCTCGTCGGACACGTCGTCGTCCTCGTCGTCCGATGCCTCGTCGTCCGATGCGTCGTCACCCGAAGACGGGTCGGACTCTGCGGCTTCGTCCTCGGAGAGGTCGTAGACGATCACGTCGTCTTCGTCCTCACCCACGGCACCGGTCGCCTCGGCGAGCTGGCTCTCGCTGTACGCGGCGAGCTCCGCCGCGGCGTCCTCGGTCCGCCCTGCCGCCTCGAGGGCGGCAGCACGTGCCTGGGCCACCCGCACCGCGAGCACGCCGGTGGCGGTCCGCACGGCAGGGGTCGAGAGCGTCGCGACGGCAGCCTCGGGCTCGCCGAGGTCCAGCCGCGCACCGCTCGTCACGATCGCGAGCTCGATTCGCGCCGCGGGGTCGAGCTCCTCGGCCTCGGGGCTCGCGGCCAGCGCGATCGCCCGCTCGGGACGACCCAGCCCACGCTCGCAGTCGGCCATGATCGCCAGGTGCTCGGACGAGCCGTTGAGCCGGCGCACGGTCCGCAGCTCGCGCAGCGCCTCTGCGAACCGCTCGGTGCGGTACGCCGCGAGACCTGCTGCCTCACGCACGACGTCGACGCGACCGGCCCGACGCACCGCTGCCTGGGCGTGCTCGTAGGCGAGCTCAGGGTCGGTGTCGAGCAGGCGCCCGGCCATGACCAGGTGCAGGCCGACGTTCTCGGCGTTCTCCTTGCTCAGCGTCCGCAGTCGCGCACGCACGCTGCGGTCGAGGTCGGAGAACTGGATGTCGTCGGGCAGCTCGGGAGCAGCCTCGCGCTCCGACTGCGGCGGACGCGACTGACGCGTCTCGTCACGGTCGAAGGCGGCACCCCGGTCGGGGTACGCCGCGCGCTGCGGACGGTCGCCACGCTCGGCAGCGGCAGGGTTGCCACCGGTCGGACGCGAACGGTCGTCACGCTGCGGCCGATCGCCACGCGAGTCGGGCCGACGGTCGTCACGCGAGCCGTAGCGGTCATCACGCGGCGGGCGGCGGTCACCGGTCGGCGGACGCCCCTCGGTCCGCGGGGGACGCGACTCGTACGACGGACGCGAGTCGCGGGCGGGCCGGTCGTCGCGTGCCGGACGCTCGGGCCGCTGGGCGAACCGGTCGTCGCGCGGTGCACGTGCCGGACGCTCGTCACGCGACCCGAAACGCTCGCCGGAGCGCTGCGTGCGGTCGTCACCGGACGGACGACGGTCATCACCCGAAGGTCGGAACGGGCGATCGCCCTGAGGGCGGTCACCGGACGGACGGTACGGACGGTCACCCTGGGGGCGACGGTCATCACCCGACGACCGGAACGGACGGTCACCCTGGGGGCGGTCACCCGACGGACGGAACGGACGGTCACCGGAAGGCCGGAACGAACGGTCACCCTGAGGGCGGTCACCGGACGGACGATACGGACGGTCACCCTGCGGGCGACGGTCATCACCCGACGACCGGAACGGACGATCACCCTGAGGGCGGTCACCCGACGGACGGAACGGACGGTCACCGGACGGACGGAACGAACGGTCACCCTGGGGGCGGTCACCGGACGGACGGAACGGACGGTCACCCTGCGGGCGACGGTCATCACCCGACGACCGGAACGGACGATCACCCTGAGGGCGGTCACCGGACGGACGGAACGGACGATCACCCTGAGGGCGGTCACCGGACGGACGGAACGGACGGTCACCCTGCGAGCGACGGTCATCACCCGACGACCGGAACGGACGATCACCCTGAGGGCGGTCACCGGACGGACGGAACGGACGGTCACCCTGAGGGCGACGGTCATCACCCGACGACCGGAACGGGCGATCACCCGACGGACGGAACGGACGATCACCCTGGGGACGATCACCCTGGGGACGATCACCCGACGGACGGAACGGACGATCACCCTGCGGGCGGTCACCCGACGGACGGAACGGACGGTCACCCTGCGGGCGACGGTCATCACCGGACGGACGGTACGGACGATCACCCGAAGGACGGAACGAACGATCACCCTGCGGGCGATCACCCGAAGGACGGTACGGACGGTCACCCTGCGGGCGACGGTCATCACCCGACGGACGGTAAGGGGCGCCGCTGCGAGGCGCGTCACGGCGCGGTCCCCCGCTGGCCGGACGGCCCGAGCGGTCGTCACGCTCGAAGCGCTGACCGCCGCCACCTGCTGCGGGGCGTCCGGGGTTGCCTCGCCACTCGCCCGCGAGCGGGGTGCGCGAAGAACGGTTGTCGCGGTCTCCGCCCCAGCTGCCGCGCGAGCTGCTCTCGCCCGAGCGCTCGGGGCGCTGGTCACGCGAGTCGCGACCGTACCCGCTGCCGGATCCGGTGCGCTCGGGGCGCTGCCCACCGCCGGCGCTCGATCCCCACGAGGACGTGCCTCGGGCCGAGCGCGGGGGCTGGCCCGCGACGCGCGGAGGGCGTCCTTCGCTCCCGGCGGGACGCCCGCGGTCGCGGGAGCCGCCTGTGCTGCCTGCGTTCGTGCGCGGCGTCCTGGGCGGACGTGCTCCGTCGTCACTCTTCATGTGTGTGAGTTCCCCTCATCGTGCTGCAACCACCATGATCTCATCCCTGCCGACCGGTTCGAGCCCCTGAGGGCGAACGGAGCCGTCGCCCACGTCACCATCGGAGGTCGCACGGACCTCCCGGGAACTGCTCCGGGTCACCAGTGCCGTTCGCAGGGGAAACAGAAAGAGCCATCCCCGAAGGGATGGCTCTTTCTGAATGATGTTCCGGCGGCGACCTACTCTCCCACACCCTGGCGAGTGCAGTACCATCGGCGCTGAAGGGCTTAGCTTCCGGGTTCGG
>NZ_JBISBW010000024.1:0-19268 GCF_044392165.1 Cellulomonas sp. P22 | reverse complement strand
CAGGTGCAGCAGCGGGGTGAACCCGCCGCAGTCGGGCAGCGGGACGTACCCGTCGGTCGCCGCACAGGGCCCGTTCTCG
The DNA here is from genome assembly GCF_044392165.1 of Cellulomonas sp. P22. Classification (NCBI taxonomy): domain Bacteria; kingdom Bacillati; phylum Actinomycetota; class Actinomycetes; order Micrococcales; family Cellulomonadaceae; genus Cellulomonas; species Cellulomonas sp. P22. Next base: position 19,189 of record NZ_JBISBW010000024.1, on the reverse strand, counting down.
GCCGGGTAGACGCTCCCGTTCGATGTCTCGCACTGCTCCATCCGCCGGAACTCGACCAGCAACGCCGCCGGATCAACCGCAGCGCGGGCGACAGACCAGGATTCGAACTGGGCCTGGGCCTCACGAGCCTTCATCTCGTAGGAATCATCTTTCGCCTCAGATCCGAGCTCAACACCTGGGGCTGCCCCATCGCTGACGACGAGGGAGTGCGCTGCTAGAACGGCAATGACGAGACCTCGTGACAACCGACGAGGCGTGCGGACCCTATTCATCAATTTCGTTCGCTTCGACGCCGCGTATGCGCCAAGCATCTGCCTCACGCAACACAACGAACGCGATCGTGTATCGCTTCTCGGCTGACTCGTCTGGCCATACCTCTTCCATGGCATCGACCTCGGTGCCTGCGCGCTGCCTCGCGTCCAACTCGACGCTGTAGAAATACCCCGGCGTGACGTCTACGCCCGTGGATGAGGTCACCGTGACAGAAGCCCCCTCGATGCGCCTCTCCGAAGCGTGCATCTCTGTGACGCCCTCGACGACGCTGGCGCAGAAGATGCACTCGGGGTGGCTGAGGGTGTTCCACTCGGTGAGGTCGCCGGTGTTGTAGACGTACGGGTACAGCGAGATGAAGTACGTCGCGACGGCGATGGCGCCCTCGACGCTGACGTCGTCCATCGCGGCGGGGCGTTCGGGCTTCGGGCTCGCGGTCGAGGTGGGCGTCGGCGTCGGGGTGGGGGTCGCGACGGCCTCGGTGACGGTCGGGCTCGGCGAGGGATCCGTCGACGAGGTGCACCCGGTCACCAGCGTGAGGGCCAGGGCCGCGGCGACGGCGAGGCGCGGGGTCGTCGGCGCGGTCCGGGCAGCATCGGGCACACGCGACGTGGAGACCATGCCCGCGAACCTAGCGAAAGGCGGGCATCCCGGTCACCGGTTCAGCCGGTCTGTGGACAGATGGCTCCGGCGGCAGGGTGGGCGCGCTACGCGAAGGTGCGGTCCGACAAGACGATCTGCTTGCCCAGCGGCATGAGGGAGATCGGCACCATCTTGAAGTTCGCGAGCCCGAGCGGGATCCCGATGATGGTGATGCACTGCGCGATGCCCGTGACGATGTGCTCGAGCGCGAGCCACCAGCCCGCCACGATGAGCCAGATCACGTTGCCGATGGTCGACATCGCCCCGGCCGTCGGCTTGTCCACCACGGTGCGGCCGAAGGGCCACAGCACGTAGTTGGCCATGCGGAACGAGGCGATGCCGAACGGGATCGTGATGATCAGGACGCAGCAGATGATGCCGGCGACGACGTACCCGATCGCGAGCCAGAAGCCCGCGAGCACGAACCAGATGAGATTGAGCAGGGTGTTCACCCTTCCACTGTGCCCTCGATCGGCCGGACCCGGTATCGGTGAGTCCCCTGACCCACCCCTGGGGCTCGCGCGGGCGGAGGCGTGGGAGCGGGGGCTGGTCGTAGCGCGCACCGGTCCCGGCGTTAGGGTCCTGGTCATGAGCTCCGCGTCCGACAGCACCGAGATCGCCGCGCGGCTGGCCCGGGTCCGTGCCCGGGTCGCCGCCGCGGAGGACGCGGCCGGCAGGCCCCGCGACTCGGTGCGACTGCTGCTGGCGACCAAGACCCAGCCGCTCGAGGTCGTGCGGATCGCGCTCGAGGCTGATGCCGCAGCCCGCGCCGCCGTGCCCGCCGGTGATGCGCCCCGCGCTGTGCTGGTCGGGGAGAACCGGGTGCAGGAGCTCGTCGCGAAAGCCCCGCACCTGCACGACCTGACGTCGGACTTCCACCTCATCGGTCCGCTGCAGTCGAACAAGGTGAACCAGGCGCTCGGTGCGGCGACGTGCATCGAGTCCGTCGACTCGGTCGACCTCGCCCGACGCCTCGCGACCCGGTGCGTCAGCGCGGGCCGGGTGCTGGACGTGCTGGTCCAGGTCAACGTCTCGGGTGAGGTCACCAAGCACGGCCTGGACCCGGCGCACGCCGTGGAGGCGGCCCTCGAGGTGGCGGCGCTCGACGGCCTGCGGCTGCGGGGTTTCATGACGGTCGGCGCCCGCTCGCCGGAGATGGACGTGGTTCGCGCGGGGTACTCGACGCTGCGGGGCATCCGCGACCGCGTGCTCGCCTCGGGTGCGGCGGGCACAGGCGCGGCGGGCGAGCTGTCGATGGGCATGAGCGGCGACCTCGAGGCGGCCGTCGCCGAGGACGCGACGATCGTCCGGGTGGGTACAGGAGTGTTCGGCGCCCGCCCACCCGTCGCCTGACGGCGTCCGCCGCTCCAGCGATTGACAGGCCTGGGCACCGGGCTGACGGTGGGGTGCATGGGCGACGCACGCGAGACCTCGTCGACGCGCGGAGCAGGCGCCGGGGGCACCTGGCCTGCGCTGCGGTCGGACGAGTGGGCCGACACCCGGGACACGCTGCACATGTGGACCCAGATCCTCGGCAAGATCCGCATGGCGCAGTCGCCGATGCTCAACCACTGGTGGCAGGTGCCGCTCTACGTCACGGCACGCGGGCTCAGCACCTCGACGTTCGCGGGCGGCCCGGACGCGGGCCTGCTCGACATGGAGCTCGACCTCGTGGAGCACGAGCTGCGGGTGCGCTCGACGACCGGTGACGTGAGCACGGTGCCGCTCGCCCCGAAGTCGGTGGCGCAGTTCTACGACGAGACGCTCGCGGCGCTGTCCCGGCTGGGGCTCGACGTCGAGATCTGGGCGACGCCCAACGAGGTGGAGGATCCGATCCCCTTCGCCGAGGACGAGCGGCACGCGTCGTACGACGCCGCGTCGGTCGAGACGTTCTGGCGCCAGCTGGTGAGCACCCACCGGGTGATGAGCGAGTTCCGTTCACCGTTCGTCGGCAAGGCGAGCCCCGCGCACTTCTTCTGGGGCGGGTTCGACATGGTCGTGACGGTCTTCTCGGGGCGCCCCGCACCGGCCTGGTCGGGCGCCCCGCTCCACGTGCCGCGCTCGGTCCAGGTCGAGGCGGAGTCGCACGAGAGCAGCAACGCGGGGTTCTGGCCGGGAGGTGGCGAGGAGGGGTTCTTCTACGCCTACGCGTACCCCGAGCCCGACGGGTACGCCCAGCACCCCGTCTCGCCGCAGGGTGCGCACTACGACCCCGACCTGGGCGAGTTCGTCCTCCCGTACGCGGCGGTGCGCACCGCGGACGACCCCGACGCGGCGCTGCTGGCGTTCTACCGCTCGACGTACGAGGCCGCAGCGGACCGCGCCCACTGGGACCGCGCCGCGCTCGAGACCACGTGGCCCGGCGGCCACCATCTCTGACCCGGGCTAGGCCGGGACGTCGCTCCACGCCCACTCGAGGGCCGTGTCCACGAGGTCGATCCGCCGACCGTCCATCAGCTCGCCGAGGTCGACCCACTCGGCCCCGATCCCCCACGACGCGACCCCCTCGACCACGAGGTTGCCCACGACGCGCGCGACGTAGACCAGCCGCAGGAGGTGGAGCTCGGTCGGCCCGCGACGCCCTGGGGGTGCGACCCCGTTGCCCCGGGCGGAGTCGACCCCGAGCAGAACCCCGGTCTCGACCACGAAGCCCGTCGAGCGAAGCACCTCCCGCCGCGCCGCGTCGACGGGGTGCTCACCGAAGTCGAGCACACCGCCCGGCAGCGTCCAGGCGAGGCCCCCCGGCCCGGGCCCGCGTCGTCGGGTGAGCAGCACACGTCCGCGTTCGAGGCACAGCACGTGCGATGAGACCCGCATCCCCCGATCGGGGTGCGGGAAGGTGTCGTGGTGCACGCCAGGCTCCTCCCGGTTCCCCCCGGCGCGGGCCGTCCGCGTGACGAACCGTAGCAAAGAGGATCACCCGCACGCCTCGTCGTCCGGGTCGACGCCCGTGCGGGCGGTGATCGACGGGACGGGGGCGTCGGGCGAGTCCTCGGGGTCCGTCGTGACCGTCGGCCCCGGTGCGCTCGCCTCCCCGGTCGCCTCTCCTGTCGCCTCTCCGGTCGGCGTGCCCGACGGCTCTCCCGTGGCGCCCGGGACCACGACGGGCTCGTCCGCCGCGAGCCGTCCCCACAGCAGGTCCGCGTCGTCGGTCCACAGGACGCGACCCTTGGACCCGGGCTTGGGCGCCGTCGGCACCGTCAGGAAGACGACCTCGGCCGGGTCGAGCGAGCGCAGGCTCCAGGCGAGCCCGCTCAGGTTGCTCAACGAGGTGAGGTCGCCCGAGAGCGTCAGCGAGCTGGCGCCCTGCTCCAGGAAGCCCGCGACGCTGCGCGGGCTCGTGAGCACGTCCGAGGAGGTGACCTTGCGCACGAGCGCACCGATGAACTTCTGCTGCCGCGGGATGCGCTGGGTGTCGGAGTTGTCGGAGCCGGTCACGTACCGGGCGCGCACGTAGTCGAGCGCCTGCGCACCGGTCAGGGTGTGCCACCCGGCGGACAGGTCGAGGTTCGTGTTGCGGTGGGTGTCACGGATGGCCTCGGGCACGCACACCCGCACGCCCCCGATCGCGTCGACCATGCCCTCGAACCCGGCGAAGTCGACGATCGCGAAGTCCGCCCCGACGTCGATCCCGGTGTTCTCCGCGACCGTCGCGGCGGTGCACAGGCCGGCCAGCCCCGCGTCCCCCGATGCCCCGCCGACCGAGAACGCGGCGTTGAACTTGTCCTTGGTCGGGCTCGACATCGCCCCTGCGGGGTCACGGTCGAGGTGGCAGGCGGGGATCCGCACCTCGGAGTCCCGTGGGATCGAGACGACCTCGACCCGGCTGCGGTCGGCCGAGACGTGGACCAGCATCGTCGTGTCCGAGCGCATGCCCCCCACGGTGCCGCCGATGTCGCCGTTCACGCCGTTGCGGTCGTCCGAGCCGATCGCGAGGAAGGTGAGGGCGCGTCCCGCCCAGCGGTCGGGCTGGGAGCGCGGTGTCGCCCCCGCGCTCGTCCCTCCGATGAGCGCGCCGAGGTCTCCCACGTCGTTGACTGTGCCCTGGAGCCGGGCGAACGCGAACCCCGCGGCCGAGCCGCTGAACGCGAGCAGCGCGACGAGCACGAGAGCCACCGACCACCACCGGGACCGTCGCCGGGCCGCCACGGTCGAGTGGCGGGGCGGCCCCGCACCCCCGGGGTCGTCGGCAGCGGGCACCGCCGGGTCAGGATCCACACCGCCACGCTAGGCACCCGGGACGGATCTCGCCCCCGAAGCGACCTCCGCGGCGCCGGTCAGGGGACGCGCGCGGTCCAGCCCGGGTCGGAGAACTTGGTCTCGACGAGCTCCGCCGCCCGCGCGAGCTCGTCGGGCGTCAGGGCCGAGTCCAGCGTCCGGTACCGCGCGCTGAAGTGTGCCTTGAACGCCTCGATGACCCTCTCGCGGGGCAGACCCGTCTGCGAGCGGACCGGGTCGACGCGCTTGTTCGCGCTCGTCGTCCCCTTGTCGGAGAGCTTCTCGCGCCCGATGCGCAGCACCTCGAGCATCTTGTCCGCGTCGATGTCGTAGGCCATCGTCACGTGGTGCAGCACCGCGCCGCCCACCACCCGCTTCTGCGCCGACCCGGCGAGCTTGCCCGCGGGCGAGGCGATGTCGTTGAGGCCCGAGACGGACGCCTGGACGCCCACGTCGGCGAGCGCGCCCAGCACCCAGTCGTTGAGGAACGTGTAGGACTGCTCGAACGTCAGGCCGTCGACGAGCGAGGCCGGGACCACGAGCGAGAACGTGATGCAGTTGCCCGCCTCCATGAACATCGCCCCGCCGCCCGAGATGCGCCGCACCACGGTGATGCCGTGCTTCTGCGCCCCCTCGGGGTCGACCTCGTTGCGCAGCGACTGGAACGAGCCGATCACGACCGCCGGGTCGACCCACTCCCAGAAGCGCAGCGTCGGGCCGCGGCGTCCCGCGGCGAGCTCCTCGGTGAGCACCTGGTCGAGCGCCGCGTTGGTCGCGGGTGTCAGGGTGGGGCCGTGGATCACGTCGAACGTGTGGTCGTGCCAGCCGGTCGCGTGACCGAGCGCCCGGCGCACAGCGATCGCGACCGACTCGGCGTCGAACCCGATCATCGTGGTGCCGCCCGGCAGCGTGCCGTCCGCCTCGGCCGCCTCGAGCGCCGACACGATCCGCGCGCTCAGGTCGGCCACCCGCGTCGTCTCGGGCAGCCCCACGAGCGAACGGTCGATGACCCCGAGCGCCTCGTCGGGCTCGAGGAAGAAGTCCCCGCTCACGGACACGCGCGTCAGCGTGCCCTCGTCGACCTCGACGTCTGCTGCGACGAGCTTGCCACCAGGAACCTTGTACTCTCCGCGCACCCGTCCACCTTAGGCGTCCCGCGACGGTGCCCCGGACGACGCGACCCGGCTCGTCGGGTGGCCGGCGTCACCCGTCGCCGTGGAGAGCCGCGACCGCCGAGCGGGCCTGCTCCTGGACCATGGTGTCGATGTCCTCGCCCGCCCCGAGACGGTCGCGCAGCTGCTGGTCGTCTGCGCCGGGGCCCGCGTCGGCGGTCCACGTGAGGATGACGTTCTCGACCAGCACGTGACCGTGCAGCGCGAGGACCACGTCGGCGCCCGTGGTCTGCCGGGTCTGCTGCACGAGCGACGGGTAGATCCCCTGCGCCTCGGTCGCCGGCGACGCGACCACCCCGGTCATGCTCGCATCCGGGCCGACGACGTCGTAGGCCGGGCAGGCGTCGACCGTCGCCACGAGCGTCCGGAAGGCCTGGACAGCGGCCTCGACGCTGGGCAGGAGCACGGCCTGCTCGGCGAACGTCACGGTGCCGTTCCCCCACGCGCGGGCGTCGAAACCCGGCGGGGAGTCGGCGACGACGGTGGCCGCGAGGGTGCAGCCCTCGGGCGAGACCGACCGCCCTTCGCCGAGCCCCCACGCGAGCTCGCCGCTGCGCACCTCCTGCACGACCCCGCCGGCCGCGCCCGGCAGCGTCGCCTCGACCTCGGCAGCCGTCACGAACAGGGGGGCAAGTCCGGCCTGGTCGAACAGCGGCTCGGCGGCGGGCGTCGACGCCGGTGCGCTCGGCAGCATCGAGGTGTGGGCCTGCGTGCCCGCGGGCAACGGGTCCGCGCCCGCGTCGCCCCACGAGCGCAGGAGCAGCGAGCCGCCCACCGCCACGACGAGGACCGCGGCAGCACCCCACCAGCGACGTGCCGCGCGCCGCGGGGCGCGGGCACCGGTGGATGTCGCGCGCTCCGTGCCGCCAGGCTCGGGCTCGTCGTCGGACACCGTGGGCTCCCTGCGTCGAAGGCTCCTCCCGACCCTAGGACGCACCGCCCGACGGGTCGACCGCAGCCCGTCAGCGCGGCAGGACGCCGTGGTTCCGCAGACCCCAGATCGCCGAGTCGGTCAGCGCCTCCCACGACGCCTCGATGACGTTGGGGCCCACCCCGACGGTGCTCCACGACGTCTGGCCGTCGGTGGTCTCGATGAGCACGCGCGTCACCGCGTCCGTGCCGTGCATCGCGTCGAGGATGCGCACCTTGAAGTCGATCAGCTGGAACGCCTCGAGCTCGGGGTAGACGCGCAGCAGCGCCTGCCGCAGCGCCTCGTCGAGCGCGTTGACGGGACCGTTGCCCTCCCCCGTGCTGACGATGCGCTCGCCGCCGGCGCGGAGCTTGACGGTCGCCTCGGCCGTCGCGGGCACCCCGCGGCTGCCCGCCCGCTCGACGATCGTCCGCCAGCTCTCCACCGTGAAGTAGCCCGGCCGCGCCCCGTCGATCTCCTCGATGAGCAGCAGCTCGAACGACGCGTCGGCCGCGTCGAACGTGTACCCGTTCGCCTCGGCGTCCTTGACCCGGTTCGTCACGCGCGTGAGCAGCTCACCCTGCCCCGCGAGGTCGAAGCCCAGTTCACGGCCCTTGAGCTCGATCGACGCACGCCCCGCCATCTCGGAGATGAGCATGCGCATGTCGTTGCCCACGGCCACGGGGTCGATGTGCTGGTAGAGGTCGGGGTCGACCTTGATCGCGCTCGCGTGCAGCCCGGCCTTGTGCGCGAACGCGCTGGCACCGACGTAGGGCTGGCGGGCGAACGGGGCGATGTTGGTGATCTCGCTGATGGCGTGCGCGATCCGGGTCATCTCGCGCAGACCGCCGTTCCCGGCCTCGTCGGTGGCCAGCAGCGACCGGCCGCCCTTGAGCTCGAGGTTCGCGACGACCGCGAGCAGGTCCGCGTTGCCGGTGCGCTCGCCGTAGCCGTTGACCGTGCCCTGGACGTGCGAGCAGCCGGCCTCGACCGCGGCGAGCGTGTTCGCGACCGCGCAGCCCGAGTCGTTGTGCGCGTGGATGCCCAGCACCCCGTCGGGGCCGACCGCGGCCCGCACCTCGGCGACGATGCGGGTCACCCAGTCCGGCAGCATGCCGCCGTTCGTGTCGCACAGCGCCACGACCTCGGCGCCGGCCTCGAACGCGGCGAGCACAGCGGCGAGCGAGTACGCCGGGTCGTGGCGGTACCCGTCGAAGAAGTGCTCGGCGTCGACCACCACGCGCCGGCCCTCGCGCGCGAGCAGCGCGACGGTGTCCGCGATCATCGCGAGGTTCTCGGTGCCGGTGGTGCGCAGCGCCCGCTCGGCGTGCCGCAGGTCGCTCTTCGCGACCAGCGTCACGACCGGGGCCTCGGAGTCCAGCAGGGCCCGCACCTGCGGGTCCTGCCACGCCTCGGTGCCGGCCTTGCGGGTCGCGCCGAACGCGGCGAGCACAGCGTGGCGCAGGTCGAGCTCCTTGGCGGCACGCGCGAAGAACTCGGTGTCCTTGGGGATCGCCCCCGGCCAGCCGCCCTCGATGAAGCCGACGCCCAGCTCGTCGAGCAGGGGCGCGATGAGCAGCTTGTCGGCGGCCGACAGGTTCATGCCCTCCTGCTGTGCGCCGTCGCGCAGCGTCGTGTCGTACACGTGGAACGGGCGGCCGGTGCCGGTCGTCGAGCTGCTCACGGTGGTCTCTCTCCAGGCGAGTGGCGGACAGGCGCCGTGCCGCGGCCGCTGGTCGTCAGCCGTGGGGACGCCGTCCCAGGATGGTGCGTCGTCGCCGCGCCCGGGATGGTGGAGTCGGCAACAAAAAAACCCCCCGGGGATACGGGAGGTCGGCGCGTCTGCGGGTGGGCAGACGCGCTAGGCGATCATGAGGTGAGACGCGGAACAAGGTGTCACAGACCACATCCTGCCACACGGGCCGCTGCACCGGCAGGATCCGCCGGACACGTGTCCCGGGTCGAGCGAGGGTCGACCCGGGACACGTGGGCCGCAGCCCGTCAGACCAGCCGACGGAGCCAGCCGTGACGGTCGGCGACCCGTCCGTACTGGATGTCGGTGAGCTCGTTGCGGACGCTCGACGTGACGGGACCCGTCGCGCCGTCACCGACCGTGAGGTCGAAGCCCTGGCCTCCGAGCCGCCCGATGGGCGTCACCACCGCGGCCGTGCCGCACGCGAAGACCTCCGCGACCGAGCCGTCCTCGAGGCCCGCGCGCAGCTCGGCGAGCGGGACGGGGCGCTCGCGCACCTCGTGCCCCGCGTCCGCGAGGAGCTGCAGGATCGAGGAACGGGTGACGCCCTCGAGGATCGAGCCGGACAGCTCGGGGGTCGAGACGCTGCCGTCGGCGTGCACGAGGAAGACGTTCATCCCGCCGAGCTCCTCGACGAGCGTGTTGGTCGAGGCGTCGAGGAAGCACACCTGGTCGTAGCCGAGCGCGTAGGCCTCCTGCTGGGGCAGCAGGCTCGCCGCGTAGTTGCCGCCGCACTTGGCCGCCCCGGTGCCGCCGGCCCCGGCGCGGTGGAAGTCCTCGGCGACCCAGATCGACACGGGCTGCACGCCGCTCGCGAAGTACGGCCCGACGGGCGAGGCGATCACGAGGTACTCGGCCGCGGCCGAGGGGCGCACCCCGAGGAACCGCTCGGAGGCGTACATGAACGGCCGCAGGTACAGGCTGCTCTCGTCCCCGGACGGCACCCACTCGACGTCGGTCGCCACGAGCGCGGCGAGCGAGCCGAGGAAGTCCTCCTCGGAGAGCACGGGCAGCGCGAGGCGCTGCGCCGACCGCGCGAACCGGGCGGCGTTGGCCCACGGCCGGAACGTCCACACCGATCCGTCGGCGTGGCGGTACGCCTTGAGACCCTCGAAGATCTCCTGCGCGTAGTGCAGCACCGCGGTGGCCGGGTCCAGCTGCAGCGGCCCGTAGGGCTCGATGCGGCGGTCGTGCCAGCCCTGGTCGACCGACCAGGTGATCCGCGCCATGTGGTCGCTGAACACGGTGCCGAACCGCGGTGCGACGAGCTTCGCCGCGCGCTCGTCGGCGGGCGTCGGCGACTCGGTGAGATGGACCTCGAACGTCGTCGAGGTGGTCGTGATGCTCATGGGAAGGCCTTTCACCAGGTTCTGGACTGACGTTACCGGGTGAGGACGGCCGTGGGGAGAAGGTGCCCGCAGGTGCTCGTCGGCCGGGGCCGACCGTCGGCGTCAGCCGGCGATGCGTGCGGCGAGGTCCTTGCCCACCTCGGCCGTCGACCGTACTCGGCCGCCGAGCGCGGCACGCTCGACCAGGTCGGCGGCGACGGCGGCCTCGACCTTGGCGGACGCGTTGGGCAGGCCCAGGTGGTCGAGCAGGAGCGCGACCGACAGCACCGTCGCCGTCGGGTCGGCCTTGCCCTGGCCGGCGATGTCGGGCGCGGAGCCGTGCACCGGCTCGAACATGCTCGGCGTGGTGCGCTCGGGGTTGATGTTGGCCGACGCGGCGAGGCCGATCCCGCCCGTGACGGCGGCGGCGAGGTCGGTGATGATGTCGCCGAAGAGGTTGTCGGTGACGATCACGTCGAACCGCGAGGGGTTCGTGACCAGGAAGATCGTCGCCGCGTCGACGTGCAGGTAGTCGACGGTGACGTCGGGGAACTCCGCGTTGACTGCCTCGACGGTGCGGCGCCACAGGTGGCCCGCGTGCACCAGCACGTTGTGCTTGTGCACCAGGGTGAGCTTCTTGCGCGGACGGGCCGCAGCGCGCGCGAACGCGTCCCGCACCACGCGCTCGACGCCGAACGCGGTGTTGACGCTGACCTCGTTCGCGACCTCGTGCGGGGTGCCGACGCGGATCGCCCCGCCGTTGCCGACGTACGGGCCCTCGGTGCCCTCGCGCACCACGACGAAGTCGACCTCGCCGGGGTCCGCGAGCGGTGAGGTGACGCCCGGGTACAGGCGGCCGGGCCGCAGGTTGACGTAGTGGTCGAGGGCGAAGCGCAGCTTGAGCAGCAGCCCGCGCTCGAGCACGCCCGACGGGACCCCCGGGTCGCCGATCGCGCCCAGCAGGATCGCGTCGTGCGTGCGGATCGCGTCGAGGTCGGTGTCCGTCAGGGTCTCGCCGGTCGCGTGCCAGCGGCGCGCACCCAGGTCGAAGTCCGTGGTGGTGAGCCGCACCGAGCCGCCCGGCAGCGCTGCCTCGAGCGCGAGCAGACCCTGCTCGACGACCTCGGTGCCGATGCCGTCCCCGGCCACGACGGCCAGCCGGATGTCACGTGCTGCGGTGTTCTCGACCATGGTCGAACGCTACCCCTCCGTCTCACACGTCGGGACCTTCATCTCATTGCTCGGACGCGGGCGGCTGCTGGTACAGGAGCTCGAACTCCTCGAGCACGAGTGGCATGTCCGGGGTGAACTCAGGGCCCCCGGTCGTCTCCGCGACCCGGCGCCAGTACTTCTCGTGCTCACGGCGCCACGACTCGAGCGTCCGGTCGTCCTCGCCCTCGGCGGCCGCGAACGCGGCGTCCACGTCCTCGAAGGCCGCGATCCGCACCACCGTCGTGCGGATCAGCCCGCGCGGGTGACCCGCACCGTCGAGCAGGATCGACAGCTCCCCCACGGCGGGCATCGGCTCGCCCGCGTGCTCGAGCTCCCACACGGCGGTCGAGCACGCCCTCTTCTCCCCGTCCAGCACGTGCGCGAGCAGCTCGTCCGCGAGTCGGGGCGAGTCGCCGAACGACCAGGCCTGCGGGGGCACCGCTCCCAGCGCCGACGCGCCCACGACGACACCCAGCCGGTCGATCCCGGCATGCCCTCGGGCGACCTCCCAGAACCGCTGGATCTCGCTCTCGTCCACCGCGTGCATCGTGCGCTCCTCGTCGTTCTGGTCTGCCGGGTCGTGCTTCCGGTCGGCGCCCCCGGGCTTGCCGACCTGTGCGCGGCACGCCGGAACCTCCGTGCCGGTCGCGGCCCTGGGGTCCGAGACCGGCACGGAGGTTCCTCGTGCCGTGGTGCGGGGTGCGAGCGTCAGCGCGCGGCGCTGCCCTCGACGTAGTCGCCCTCGGACGGCTTGACCCACGCGAACATCTTGCGCAGCGAGCGGCCCGTGGCCTCGATCGGGTGCGCCTCGCCCTTGGCGCGGAGCTCGGTGAACTCCGGGGCGCCCGCGTCCTGGTCGTCGATGAAGCGCTTCGCGAAGGCACCGTTCTGGATGTCCGCGAGGACGGCCTTCATGTTCTCCTTGACGCTCGGGTCGATGACCCGCGGGCCCGAGACGTAGTCGCCGTACTCGGCGGTGTCGGACACGCTCCAGCGCTGCTTGGCGATGCCGCCCTCGACCATCAGGTCGACGATGAGCTTGAGCTCGTGCAGCACCTCGAAGTACGCGACCTCGGGCTGGTAGCCCGCCTCGGTCAGCGTCTCGAAGCCGTACTGGACCAGCTGCGAGGCGCCGCCGCACAGCACGGCCTGCTCGCCGAACAGATCGGTCTCGGTCTCCTCGGTGAACGTCGTCTTGATGCCGGCCGCGCGCAGGCCACCGATCGCCTTGGCGTACGAGAGCGCGAGGTCCCAGGCGCTGCCCGACGCGTCCTGCTCGACGGCGACGATCACCGGCACGCCGCGGCCGTCGACGTACTCGCGACGCACCAGGTGGCCCGGGCCCTTCGGGGCGACCATGACGACGTCGTGGCCGGCCTCGGGCGTGATGTAGCCGAAGCGGATGTTGAAGCCGTGCCCGAAGACGAGCGCCGCACCCTCGTTGAGGTTCGGGGCGATCTCGTCGCGGTACAGGTGACGCTGCACCTGGTCGGGCGCCAGGATCACGACGACGTCGGCCTCCTTGACGGCGTCCACGACGGACAGCACACGCAGGCCCTCGTTCTCGGCCTTGGCCCGCGAGGCGGAGCCCTCGCGCAGACCGACGCGGACGTCGACGCCCGAGTCGCGCAGGTTGAGCGCGTGCGCGTGGCCCTGGCTGCCGTAGCCGATGACGGCGACCTTCTTGGCGGCGATCAGGGACAGGTCGGCGTCGTCGTCGTAGAACAGCTCAGCCACGGTGGTTCTCCTTGGTGTGATTCGGTGAGGATGGACGTCTGTGTCGTTCGAAGGGTCGGTCGTCAGGCCGACCGGGTGACCCGCTCGAGCGCGCGGTCGGTGATGGAGCGGGAGCCGCGGCCGATGGCGACCGTGCCGGACTGCACGATCTCGCGGACCCCGAACGGCTCGAGGGCACCGAGCAGGGCCGCGAGCTTGGCCGGGCCGCCCGTGGCCTCGATCGTCACGGTGTCGGGGACCACGTCGACGACGTGCGCCCGGAACAGCTCGACGACCTCGAGCACGTGCGTGCGCTGCGCGGCCTCGGCCCGGACCTTGACGAGCAGCAGCTCGCGCTGGACCGACGCGGCGTCCTCGAGCTCGACGATCTTGATGACGTTGATGAGCTTGTTCAGCTGCTTGGTCACCTGCTCGAGCGGCAGGTCGTCCACGTCGACGACGACAGTGATGCGCGAGATCTCGTCGCGCTCGGTCGGACCGACCGCGAGCGAGTGGATGTTGAACGAGCGCCGCGCGAAGAGCCCCGCGACACGCGTGAGGACGCCGGGCTTGTTCTCCACCAGCACCGAGAGCGTGTGCCTGGTCATGCTGCACCTTCTTCCAGGGACGAGGCCTGCGGCGCGAGGGCCGCGTCGAGGAGGGCGTGGACGTGCAGTGCTGTGCTGTCGAGCAGCGGTACGGGGCTGAACGCAGGGTCGTCGGGCGGGACGAGCATCGACAGCTCGGTGCAGCCGAGGACGATCGCCTGCGCACCCTGCTCGACCAGGCGTCCGATGATCGCGGCGTACGACGCCCGCGAGGAGTCCAGCACCCGGCCGAGCGCGAGCTCCTCGTAGATCACCCGGTCGACCTCGACCGCGTCGGCACCCGTGGGCACGATCGTCCCGACGCCCCGGGCGGCGAGCCGGGCCGGGTACAGCTCTTGCGACGCCATCGTGAAGCGCGTGCCGAGCAGACCCACGCGCTCGACGCCCAGGTCGACGACCGCATCGGCCACCACGTCGACGACGTGCACCACCGGCAGGCCCGAGCCGCGGGCGACCTGGTCGTGGACCAGGTGCATCGTGTTCGCCAGGATGCCCACCAGCTCGGCTCCCCCGGCGCGCAGCTGCGCACCCTCGCGCTCGTACATCGCACCGAGCGCTGCCCAGTCACCGGCGCTCTGCAGCGCCGCGACGTCGGCGAAGTCGACCGAGCGCAGCACCAGGTCGGCCGAGCGGAGCCCGCCCAGGCGGGCCTGGACCCCCTCGTTGAGCTGGCTGTAGTAGTGCGACGACGACTGCCAGGAGGTGCCGCCGAGCAGGCCGATCCGCCGCACTCAGTCCTCCCGGTCCCACGCGGGCGTGATGCCCCGCGCGTAGATGATGTCGTCGTTGCTGACGCCCGTGGGCACCATCGGCCAGACCATCGCGTCGCGCGAGACCGTGAAGTCGACCACCACGGGGCGGTCGTCGATCTCCATCGCCCGCTTGATCGTCGCGTCGACGTCGGCCTTGGTCTCGCAGCGCAGCCCGACGCACCCGTACGCGTCGGCGAGCTTGACGAAGTCGGGGATCCGCACGGTGCCGTGACCCGTGTGCAGGTCGGTGTTCGAGTACCGCGACTCGTAGAACAGCGTCTGCCACTGGCGCACCATGCCCAGCGAGGAGTTGTTGATGACCGCGACCTTGATCGGGATCTCGTTGATCGCGCAGGTCGCGAGCTCCTGGTTGGTCATCTGGAAGCAGCCGTCGCCGTCGATCGCCCACACGGTGCGACCGGGCTCCCCCACCTTGGCGCCCATCGCGGCGGGCACCGCGAAGCCCATCGTTCCCAGGCCCCCGGAGTTGAGCCAGGAGTTCGGCCGCTCGTAGCGGATGAACTGCGAGGCCCACATCTGGTGCTGGCCCACGCCCGCCACGAAGATCGACTCGGGACCCGAGATCTCGCCGATGCGCGAGATGACGTGCTGCGGGGCGAGGTGACCGTCGCTGGGCTCGTCGAAGCCGAGCGGGAACGTCTCGCGCAGCGCGTCGAGCTCGTGCCACCAGGCCGCCAGGTCGGGCTTGCCGTGCTGGACGTGCTCACGCTCGAGCTCGGGCAGCAGGTCGGCGATGACCTCGCGCAGGTCGCCGACGATCGGCACGTCGACCACACGGTTCTTGCCGATCTCGGCCGGGTCGATGTCGGCGTGCACGATCGTGGCGTGCGGCGCGAAGCTCGACAGCTTGCCCGTCACGCGGTCGTCGAACCGGGCCCCGAGGCTGACGATCAGGTCGGCCTTCTGGAGCGCCGCGACGGCAGCGACGGTGCCGTGCATGCCGGGCATGCCCAGGTGCTGGGGGTGCGAGTCGGGCAGCGCCCCGCGGGCCATGAGGGTCGTGACCGCGGCGGCGCCGGACGCGTCCACGAGCCGACGCAGCTCGGCCGACGCACCGGAGCGGATCGCGCCGCCGCCGATGTACAGCACGGGGCGTCGTGCCGTCGCCAGCAGCCGCGCCGCCTCCCGGATCTGCTTGGCGTGCGGCTTCGTGACGGGGTGGTACCCGGGCAGGTCGAGGTCCTGCGGCCACGAGAACGTGGTCTCGGTCTGCATGGCCGACTTGGCGATGTCCACGAGCACGGGGCCCGGGCGGCCGGTCGAGGCGATGTGGAAGGCCTCGGCGATGACGCGCGGGATGTCGGCCGGGTCGGTCACGAGGAAGTTGTGCTTGGTGATCGGCAGCGTGATGCCGACGATGTCGGCCTCCTGGAACGCGTCGGTGCCGATCAGCGACGCCCCGACCTGACCCGTGATCGCCACCATCGGGATCGAGTCCATGTTCGCGTCCGCGAGCGGCGTCACCAGGTTGGTCGCACCGGGGCCCGACGTCGCCATGCAGACCCCGACCCTGCCGGTGGCGTGCGCGTAGCCCGACGCGGCGTGACCGGCGCCCTGCTCGTGGCGCACCAGGATGTGGCGCAGCCTCGTCGAGTCCATCAGCGGGTCGTACGTCGGCAGGATCGCGCCGCCGGGGATGCCGAAGACGACCTCGACACCGGCCTCCTCGAGCGAGCGCACGATCGACTGGGCGCCCGTGACCTGCTCCGGGCCGACCGTCGCCGCTCGGGCGGGCTGCTGCGCGCCGGTGAGCCGCGGCTCGACCGTCGCTCGCACCGAGGCCGGCGTGGCAGCCGTGGTGCGCGGAGGTGCGGGGTGGGTGCCCTGGACCATCGATTTCTCCCTGGCGTCGGTGCTGGAGCGGATGCTCTGGTCGTGCTGGGTGCTGCGTGCGGGGCTACGTGGTGGTGCTGACATAGAAAAACCCCTCGAGCCGCGAAGGGCTGGACGAGGGGTGAGCGCGCTGACGAGACCGTGGCGAAAGTGGCCTCAGCCTGCGCGCCCGGGAAGTACTACAAGGATCGTCTGCACGCACGAGACTGTACGCGCGCCCGCCGAGGTTGTCACGCTTCACCCCGCGCGTCTCACATGGTGGTTCACGCGTCCACAGATCGGGATGCTCCTGGGATGGCACCGACCTGATCGACGCATGTCCGCTGCGTACGGGCTAGACGAGCACCGCACCCACCGACGCCGACTGCACGAGCTTGACGTACTTCGCGAGCACCCCGCGGGTGTAGCGGTGCGGCACCGGCTCCCAGCCGACGCGGCGGGCCGCGAGCTCGTCCTCGTCGACCAGCAGCTCGAGGAGCCCGTGCGCGACGTCGAGCCGGATGCGGTCACCGTCGCGCACGAACGCGATGGGCCCCGCGTCGACGGCCTCGGGGGCCACGTGCCCCACGCACAGCCCGGTCGTCCCGCCCGAGAACCGGCCGTCGGTCAGCAGCAGCACGTCCTTGCCCAGGCCCGCACCCTTGATCGCGCCCGTGATCGCGAGCATCTCGCGCATGCCCGGCCCCCCCTTGGGGCCCTCGTAGCGGATCACGACGACGTCACCCGCGACGATCGTGCCGTCCTCGAGCGCGTCCATCGCCGAGCGCTCACGCTCGAACACCCGGGCCGTGCCCTCGAAGACGTCGGAGTCGAAGCCCGCCGACTTGACCACGGCCCCCTCGGGCGCGAGCGAGCCCTTGAGGATCGTGATGCCGCCCGAGCGGTGGATCGGGTTGTCGAGCGCCCGCAGGATCTTGCCGTCGGGGTCGGGCGGGTCGATCTCGGCCAGGTTCTCCGCGACCGTGCGCCCCGTGACCGTCAGGCAGTCGCCGTGGATGAGCCCGGCGTCGAGCAGGGCCTTCATGATGACCGGCACGCCGCCGACGCGGTCCACGTCGTTCATGACGTAGCGGCCGAACGGCTTGAGGTCACCCAGGTGCGGGACCCGCGCGGCGACCCGTGAGAAGTCGTCGAGCGTCAGGTCGACCTCGGCCTCGTGCGCGATCGCGAGCAGGTGCAGGACCGCGTTGGTCGAGCCGCCGAAGGCCATGACCACGGCGATCGCGTTCTCGAACGCCTCCTTGGTCATGATCTGGCGCGCCGTGATGCCGCGGCGCAGCAGCTCCACGACGGCCTCCCCCGAGCGGTGCGCGAACTCGTCGCGGCGACGGTCGGCCGAGGGCGGCGCGGCCGACCCGGGCAGCGACATGCCCATCGCCTCGGCCACCGACGCCATGGTGTTCGCGGTGTACATGCCACCGCACGCCCCCTCGCCCGGGCAGACCGCCCGTTCGATGCGGCCCACGTCCTCGCGGCTCATGAGGCCCCGCGAGCACGCGCCCACGGCCTCGAACGCGTCGATCAGCGTGACCTCCTTCTCGGTGCCGTCCTCGAGCTTGACCCAGCCCGGCATGATCGACCCGGCGTACAGGAACACGCTCGCCAGGTCGAGCCGCGCCGCGGCCATGAGCATGCCGGGGAGCGACTTGTCGCAGCCCGCGAGCAGCACCGACCCGTCGAGCCGCTCGGCCTGCATGACCGTCTCGACGCTGTCGGCGATGATGTCGCGGCTCACGAGCGAGAAGTGCATGCCCTCGTGGCCCATCGAGATGCCGTCGGACACCGAGATGGTGCCGAACTCGAGCGGGTACCCGCCCGCCGCGAACACGCCCTCCTTGACGGCCTTCGCGAGGCGGTCGAGCGACAGGTTGCACGGCGTGATCTCGTTCCACGAGCTCGCGACGCCGATCTGCGGCTTCGCGAAGTCGTCGTCCCCCATGCCGACGGCGCGCAGCATGCCGCGCGACGCGGTCGCCTCGAGGCCGTCGGTGACTGTGCGCGACCGCGGCTTGATGTCGACCTCGCTCATGACCGCCCCTGCCAGGTGCACACGCACATCTCGTTGCCCTCGACGTCGGCCAGGATCCAGAACGCGGGCGCGCGGTCGTTGCTCACGAGGTGGCCGCCCGCCGCGATCGCGTCGGCGACGCGCTGCTCCGCGACGTCGTGCGGCACCGTGACGTCGACGTGGATGCGGTTGCGCTGCGGTCGCGGCGCCTCCATCTGCTGGAACCAGACCGCCGGGCCCAGACCCGCCGGGTCCTCGAGCGCGGTCGGCTCAGCGGGGTCCTCCCCCGCTGCCGCGCGGTAGCCCAGCACGGCCCGCCAGAACGGCACCACGGCCGGGATGTCGAGCGCGTCGATCGCGATCTCGGTGATGCCGAGCACCGGGACCTCGGCCTCGATCCCCAGCTCGTCGGCGATCTGCGTGATCACGGCGGCCAGCGCGACGTCACGGGCGGTCAGACCCTGGGCGTCGTGGCTCGTGAGCGTCACGCGCAGCCGCTCGTAGGTCAGGTGCAGGTCGGGGTGGTGCTGCACGGCCTCGGCTGCGAGCGTGATGCGCTGCGCGAGCAGGAAGCCGTGGCCGAACGTCCCGGTGCGGAAGGACGCGTGGAGCGAGCCCAGCAGGACCCGCCAGTGGCGGTCGTCGGTGCGTGCGGTCACGTCGGCGTGAGTCAGCAGCTCGGTCATGGCCCCAGCGTGGCACCGGGCACCGACAGCCGCCTGTCGGTGCCCGGTGCCGTGTCGTGC
>NZ_JBISBW010000023.1:0-28676 GCF_044392165.1 Cellulomonas sp. P22 | reverse complement strand
CCCGGTGCAGCACGGCCCCCACACACCCTTTTTTCGTCCCCCGGTGCCGTGTCGTGCGTCGTGCGGTGCGTCGGCTCACACCACCGACGTCGTGGTCCACCGGTCGCTGCGGGAGTCGACCCGGTGGACGGGCCCCGTGAGCGTCGTCCGCGCCTCGGTCTCGCGCTGGGCGCACGACGGGCCGACCCACAGCTCGACGTCGCCCGGCTCCACGACCCGTTCCCTGGCGCGGTCGGTGAACGCCAGCCGCGTGGTCGGCACCGAGAACGTCACGTCCACGGACTCCCCCGGCCCGAGGTGCACCCGCTGGTACCCGACGAGCTGGGCGACCGGCCGGGTCACCGAGCCGACGACGTCGCGGGCGTAGAGCTGCACCACGTCGTCACCGGGCCACCGGCCCGTGTTGGCGACGCGGACCCGCGCCTCGATCCGGCCCTCGGTGGCGACGTGCGCGTCGACCGTGAGGTCCGTGTGCGCGAACGTCGTGTACGACAGGCCGTGCCCGAACGGGAGCGCCGGGGTGCTGCGCAGGTTCGTCACGTCCCCATCGCCCCCGAGCGAGGGGTGCAGGTAGGAGTACGGCTGAGCGCCCGCCGAGCGCGGGATGCTCACCGGCAGCCGCCCCGACGGGTTGACGCGGCCGGTCAGCACGCCCGCGACGGCCGTGGCGCCCTCCTCGCCCGGGAAGAACGCCTGCACGACGGCCGCGCACCGCTCGAGGGCCCAGTCGACCGCGTACGGCCGGCCCGTGAGCAGGACGAGGACGACGGGCGTGCCCGTCGCGAGCAGGGTCTCGACGAGCTCGCGCTGCACGCCCGGCAGCTCGAGGTCGTCCCGGTCGCACCCCTCGCCCACCGTGCCGCGACCGAACAGGCCCGCGTGGTCGCCCACGACGACCACGGCGACGTCGGCGTCCCTCGCGACCTCGACCGCCGCGGCGAAGCCCGAGCGGTCGTCGTCGTCGACCGCGCAGCCGCGCGCCGAGGTGATCAGCGTCCCCGGCAGCTCTGCCGTGAGCGCCTCGATCACAGTCGGGATCTCGATCCCGAGCTCCACCTCCGGGTGGTGCGCGAGCACGTGGTTGAGGAACGAGTAGCAGCCGAACAGGGCCTGGACCCGGTCCGCGTTCGGCCCCAGCACAGCGAGCCGCGCGGGCCGGGACAGCGGCAGCGTGCCGTCGTTCGAGA
This sequence comes from Cellulomonas sp. P22, assembly GCF_044392165.1. Lineage (NCBI taxonomy): Bacteria > Bacillati > Actinomycetota > Actinomycetes > Micrococcales > Cellulomonadaceae > Cellulomonas > Cellulomonas sp. P22. The sequence goes on along the minus strand of NZ_JBISBW010000023.1, from coordinate 27,489 downwards.
GCAGCACGACCGATTCCTCGGCGAGCCGCGCGGCGAGCCGGCGGTGCTCGGGGCTGTCGAGGTCGACCTCGGTGGGCGGCTCGTCGTCGAACGTCGCGTCCAGGAGCCCCAGCTCCTCCTTCTGCGCGAGCGCACGCAGCACAGCCCGGTCGACGAGCGCCTCGTCGACGCGTCCGGCACGGACCGCCTGCGCGAGCGGCGCGAGGTACGCGTCACCGGTCGGCAGCTCGATGTCGACGCCGGCGGCGAGGGCCAGTCCTGCGGCCTCGCCGAGATCGGCGGCGACGTCGTGCAGGAGGTGCAGGAACGCGACCCCGAAGTAGTCCGCGACCACGGTGCCGTCGAAGCCCCAGCGCTCGCGCAGCACCCCGGTGAGCATGGCCGGATCGGCCGCGACGGGCACCCCGTCGATCTCGTTGTAGGAGCTCATCACCGACCTCGCCCCGCCGTCGAGCAGCGCCATCTCGAACGGCACGAGCAGGACGTCCTCGACCTCGCGCGGCCCGGCGTGCACGGGGGCGAAGTTCCGCCCCGACTGCGACCCCGAGTACCCGACGAAGTGCTTGAGGGTGGCGTGCACCCCGGTCGACTGCAGGCCCCTGACGTACGAGGTCCCGATCGTGCCGACCACGTACGGGTCCTCCGAGATGCACTCGTCGACGCGACCCCAGCGGGGGTCCCGGACCACGTCGAGCACGGGCGCCAGCCCCTGGTGGACGCCGAGCGTGCGCATCGACCCCCCGATCACCGCCCCCATCTCGGCGACGAGGTCCGGATCGAACGTCGCCCCCCACGCGAGCGGCGTCGGGAACGTCGCGGCCTGCCACGCGGTCAGGCCCGTGAGGCACTCCTCGTGCACCAGGGCAGGGATGCCCAGGCGGGTGTCCCGGACCAGCGAGCGCTGCTGTTCCCAGAGCCGCCGGGCCCGCTCGACCGGGTCGACGGGCCGGGTGCCGTAGACCCGGGTCAGGTGCCCGAGCCCGTGCCGGGTGGCCTCGACCAGCCCGTGGTCGTGCGTGAACTCGCCCTGCAGCGGAGCGACCGCCTCGCCCTCGGACTTCTCCCAGAACCCGACGATCTGCGCGAGCTTCTCCTCGAGCGTCATCTCCGCGAGGAGAGAACGGACCCGCTCGCTCACCCCGGGTCCGGCCAGCTGGAGATCAGTCACCGATCCGTCTCCTTCGTCGTGACGTACAGGCAGGGGGGCGCTGGGCCGGGCGGAGGCCCGGCCCGGCTGCACGAGCGTCATCCCTTGACCGCCCCCTGGAGCCCGTTGACGATCCTCTTCTGCATGGCCAGGAAGAACACCAGCGCGGGGATCATGGCGAGCGAGGTGAACGCGAACACCCCGGCGGTGTCGGACGAGTGCTCCGAGGAGAAGTCCGCGACACCGAGCGGGAGGGTCTTCATGTCACCCTGCAGCAGCAGCAGCGGCAGCAGGTAGGCGTTCCACGAGCCGACGAACGCGAGCACGCCCACCGTGACCATGCCGGGGCCGGACAGGGGCACGAGGATCCGCCAGAAGAACCCGATGCGGGACGCCCCGTCGAGCAGCGCCGCCTCCTCGAGCTCGTCGGGCAGCGCCTGCAGGAACGGGCGCAGGATGATCACCGTGGTCGGCAGCGCGAACGCCGCCTGCGGCAGCGCCACACCCCACCACGTGTTGCCCAGGTGCAGGTCCTTGGTGATGAGGATGAACAGCGGGATGATCGCGACGGTCGCGGGGAACAGCAGGCCCGCCACGAAGACCAGGAACAGCTGCTCGCGCCCGCGGAACCGGTACCGGGCCAACGGGTAGGCCGCCATCACACCGAACACGACCACGATGGCCGTCGTCAGGAGGGCGATGGTCGTGGAGTTCAGCGTGTAGCGCCAGAAGTCGGGATTGGTCAGCACGCCGGAGTAGTTCGACATGATCCACGGGCCGGGGAGCGCCGCGGGGTCCTCCGCGAGCTGCGCGTTGGACCTGAAGCCGCCCAGCACGCCGTACATCACCGGTCCGAGGGTCAGCGCCACGACCACGAGGGCCAGGCCGTAGACCAGCGGCGAGCCGCCGCCCGGACGCTTGATGCGCCGACGCGACGCCTTCGGGTTCGAGGGTGGCGCGGGCCGGGCGGAGGTCAGGGTGCCGGCGCTCATCGTGTTGCCTTCTTCCGCGGAGCCGGGTCGTGGGTGTCACGGCGCATGACGAAGCGCTGATAGGTCAGCGCGAGGACGAGGGCGATCACGAAGAGGATCACCGACGCGGCGGACGCGATGCCGAAGTTCTGCCGCTTGGTGCCCTCGGTGACCAGGAACGTCACCATCGTGGTCGTGGCGTTGGCCGGGCCGCCCTTGGTGAGGATCCACACCATGTCGAAGAGCTGCAGCGAGCCGATCATCGACAGGAAGGCCCAGGTGCGCAGGGTCGGGCCGAGCAGCGGGATCGTGATCTTCCGCTGGGTCTGCCACCAGCTGGCACCGTCGAGCTGGGACGCCTCGAAGAGCTCTTCGGGGACGCCCTGCAGGCCGGCGAGGAACAGGATCACGGCCAGCCCGAGGTACTTCCAGGTGAGCACCACGATCACGGCGATCAGGGCCCGGTCCGGGGTGCCGAGCCAGCCCTGCGGCGGGCCCTCGAGCCCGACCGCGCCGAGCATCGCCTCGATGACCCCGTACTTCGGCTGCAGCAGCTGGAACCACACGACGCCCGCGATGACCTCGGCCAGGACGTACGGCACGAAGATGATGGTCCGGAGCAGGCCCTGGCCCCACATCTTGCGGTTGAGCAGCAGGGCGATGGCCAGGCCGAGCGGGAGCTGGATGAGGATCGAGAACACCACGACGAGGAGGTTGTGCTGGAGCGCGTCCGTGAAGACGTCGTTCTGCAGCACGCTCACGTAGTTCCGCAGCCCGACGAAGTCGACGAGCGGGCCGAAGCCCTTCCAGCGGTACAGCGAGAACTGGACGGCCTTGATGATGGGCCAGACCACGAAGAACGTGAAGAGGATGAGCGCTGGCGCCACGAAGAAGACGATCTCCGCGCGCTTGCGCCAGGCGGGGCCCGGCCCACGGCGTCCGCCCGGGGCCCGGGCCGCCGTCCGCGCCGAAGCGCGGACGACGACCGGGGCCTGGGTGGGGGACGTCGCAGGCGAGACGGTGGCGCCCACTGGGGCGGTCGTGTCGTCTGCCACGTCGGTCACTTCTCCGCGTCAGCCGCCGCCTGGGTGGCGTCCACGATGTCCTGCGCGGTCCCGCTGGAGGCGAAGACCAGCGCGATCGCGTCGTTCATCGCGCCACCGACCGAGGTGCCGAACGCCGTGTCGAAGTAGAGCTGCACGAACGGCGAGGCGTCGCGGACCTCGAGCAGGCCCTTGAGCGCCGTGTCCTTCACGTACTGGGTGGCGCTCGGGTTCGTCGGCAGGCCCATGTCCAGCTCGGCGAAGCCCTTCTGGACCTCGTCGGACAGCAGGTAGTTGACGAAGTCGACCGCTGCGTCGGGCGCGTCCTGCGACACGGCCCATGCGTCGCCACCGCCGAGGACGGAGGCCGGGTCACCCTTGCCGCCGGAGACGGCCGGGAACGCGAACCAGCCCGTGTCGTCGCCCAGGCCCTTCTTGTCCTCGGTGAGTCCCTGCATCACACCGGGCTCCCAGTGCCCGGCGAGCTCCATCGCGACCTTGCCGGTCGCCAGGAGGGCCGACGCGCTCGTCGGGCCCTTCTGCGCCGGCGTCGAGAGGAAGCCGGTGTTGAACGGCTCGGCGGCGACGAGCTTCTCGAGGTCCTCGCCGGCCTTCACGAAGCACGGGTCGCTGAAGTCGAGCGTCCCGACCGCGTCCGCGAGCACCTTCTGCGAGCACTCACGCAGCGCGAAGTAGTACCAGTAGTGGGCCGCGGGCCACTTCTCGCCGACGCCGACGGAGATCGGCTCGATGCCGGCTGCCTTGAGCTTGTCCACCGCGGTGTAGAACTCGTCCATCGTGGTGGGCGCCGCGGTGATGCCCGCCTGCGCGAAGATCGCCTTGTTGTACCAGAAGCCGACCACGCCCATCGAGAAGGGCAGCCCGTAGGTCTTGCCGTCGACCTGCCAGCCTGCGACCGAGCTGCCGAGCTTCGAGATCGTGTCGGCGGCCGCGTCGGAGAGGTCCTTGGTCAGTCCGGCCTCGACGTGCGCGGCGAGCTCGCCGCCGCCGCGCTCCATGTAGATGTCCGGCGCGTCGCCGCTCTGGAACGCGGCATCGAGCTTGGTGACCATGTCGTCGTGCTGCATGGCGCTGACCTCGACGGTCACGCCGGGGTTGGCAGCCTCGAAGTCCTTCGCGACCTGGTCGTAGTAGTCCTTGCCGGGCGCGGTGTTCGAGTTGTGCCACCAGGTGATGGTGGTGCCGTCTCCGCCGGCAGCGTCCGTCGCGTCGTCACCGCCGGACCCCGAACCGCACGCGCTCGCGAGCAGTGCCACACCGACGCCCAGGCTCAGGGTGCGCAGCGCTGCTGTCCTTGTCTTCGTCTTCATCGTCGAATCTCCTCGTCGTCACTGACAGGGCTGGACGTCGCTCAGGTTGACAGGCCGAGAGGCTGCGCGTCAATCGTTGTCGATAACGTTATCGACACGATCTTTCCCCTATGCTTCCCCCGTGGAGACGACCCCTCGCGTGAAGATGGCAGACGTGGCCCGCACTGCCGGCGTCTCCGTGGCCACCGTGTCCAAGGTCGTCAACGGGCGCTACGGCGTCGCGCAGAGCACCCTCGCCCGCGTCCAGCAGGTCATCGACGACCTCGGGTACGAGGCCAGCCTGGGTGCACGCTCGCTGCGCCGGCACCAGACCAACGTGCTGGGGATCCTCGTCGCGGAGTTCGAGCCCTTCAGCACCGAGCTGCTCAAGGGGGCCTCGGCAGCCGTCGGCGCGACCGAGTACGAGCTGCTCGCCTACTCGGGCGGCGGGCGTGGCGGCGACGTCGGGTGGGAGCGGCGCTACCTGTCCCGCCTCTCGGGCACGCTGATCGACGGCGCGATCATCGTCACGCCGACGGTCATCACGTCCGACCACGGAGTTCCCGTCGTGGCGGTCGACCCCCACACCGGGCCGTCGGGCACCCCCACGATCGACTCCGACAACCGCGCCGGGGCCATGCTCGCGACCGGGCACCTGGTGGCCCTCGGTCACCGGCGCATCGGCTTCCTCGGAGGCCGCGTCGACCTCGACTCGGCCCAGCAGCGCGAGGACGGGTTCCGGCAGGCGATGCACGACGCGGGGATCCCGGTCGACGAGTCGCTCGTGACGATCGGTGGCTACCGCCCCGAGACCGCCGACGGACCCGCCCGGTCGCTGCTGGACCGCGACGACCGCCCCACGGCCGTGTTCGCAGCGAACGACCTCTCGGCCATCCAGGTCATGACCGTCGCGCGCGAGCTCGGGATGTCCGTGCCCGAGGACCTGTCGGTGATCGGCTTCGACAACGTGCCCGAGTCGGCGCTGGCCTCTCCCCCGCTCACGACCATCAACCAGCCGCTCCAGCAGATGGGCGCCGAGGCGCTGCGGATGCTCGTCGACCTGATCGACGGGCGCGAGCGGGCCTCGCACCTGCGGCTGCCCACCGAGCTCGTGGTGCGCTCGTCCTGCGCACCGCCGCGCCGTGACCCGCTGAGCCGCTGAGCCGCTGAGCCGCAGCAGCCCTACTCCTGGATCTCCGCCTCGCGCGCGGTCTCGGCCCCCTCGCGGATGTGCCGGGTGACCCACGGCGAGAGCGCGAACATCGCGACCGCGGGGATGAGCGCGATCGCGCCGATCCAGCCGAAGTACGCCGTCTCGCTCACTCCCTCCGTGACCGTGATGAGCTGCGCGGTGATCGCGTTGCCCGCCGCGGGTGCCAGGAACCACAACGCCATGGCCTGGCTGCGGAACGCCTCCGGGGCCAGGAGCGTCGTGGCCGCGAGCCCGATCGGTGACAGGCACAGCTCACCCAGGGTCTGGATCAGGTAGGTCAGCGCGAGGACCCACGACGAGGTCTTGCCGTCACCCGCGAGGGCTGACGCGCCCGACAGGAACAGGAAGCTCGCCGCTGCGAGCGTGAGCCCGATCGCGAACTTGACGGCGGTGGGCGGCCGGTTGCCGGTCTTGATCCACAGCCAGGCGAACACCGGGGACAGCAGCACGATGCCGGCCGGGTTGACCGACTGGAACAGCTCGGGCGCGATCGACGCACCGAACACCGACAGGTCGGTGCGGTTCTCCGCATAGGCCGCCATGGTGCTCGCGGCCTGCTCGAAGATCATGAAGAAGACCATCGCGGTGATGAACAGCGGCACGTACGCCGCGAGCCGCGACCGCTCCCGCTCGGTGACGTGCGGCGAACGGAACATCACGATGAAGTACGCGATGGGCGCAGCCAGCGCGAGGTAGGACAGCGCGTCGATGAGCGCACCGACGCCCGAGTCGGACGACACCTGCCGCGCGACCACCACCGCCAGCACGACCGCCAGCAGCACCAGGATCCCCGTACGGATCACCGCGGGACGGTCCGCCCGGGTCAGGGGGTTCCCGACCTCGTCCCCCGCCCCTCCGAGCAGCCGGCGGCCGCCGACGAAGAACGCCAGCGCGATCCCCATGCCGATCGCCGCGACAGCGAAGCCGGCGTGGAAACCGCCCCACGCGCGCGCGGCACCGACCACGAACGGCGCGGACAGCGAGCCGATGTTGATGCCCATGTAGAAGATCGAGAACGCCGAGGTCCGACGCGGGTCCTCCCGGTCGTACAGCTCGCCGACCATGGTCGACACGTTCGGCTTGAGCAGGCCCGTGCCGAGCGCGACGCAGGCGATGCCCGCGAACGAGAAGCTCGCCGAGGGGATGGTCAGCAGCACGTGGCCCGCCGCGATGACGATGCCCCCGTACAGCGTGGACCGCCGGGCACCCAGCAGCCGGTCGGCGAGCCACCCGCCGACCACCGAGAGCAGGTAGACGGCCGAGCCGTAGATCGCGACGAGCGCGGCCCCGGTGCTCGCCTCGACGCCGAGGCCGCCGTCCTGCACCGACGTCGTCAGGTAGTACAGCAGGATGGCGCGCATCCCGTAGTAGCTGAACCGCTCCCACAGCTCGGTGTTGAACAGGGTGAAGAGACCCAGCGGATGTCCGAAGAACGCGTGGTCGCGCGGCACGGGCGTGCGACGCTGGTCGCTCGTCGGAGTCGGCACGGCACTGTCGCTGCTCATCGTCATATCGTGCCATCCCCACGGCCGGACGCGAGACCGGGGGGCGTGGCTCCGCCAGGACGAACGACCCAGGCGCCGTGCTGCTGCGCAGGTCAGGCTGGTGCTACCGCGCAGGTCCCGCGCACGTCGCTCCCCCGCGACGACGGGGTGCCGCGCGGCCCGGCGGACCACGAGCCCGCCACCGTTGATCGCCTGGCCGTGCTGATCCGCTGCCAGGTACCCCCAGCCGGGGTGGTCCCAGGTCGCTCGACACGGCCTTCGACCGCCCCGGCGCCGGGAGGGTCCAGGAGCGGCCTCAGCCGAGCTGCCCGGCCCGGTACTCGTCCTCCAGCAGCCCCATCACGATGCCGTCGCACCAGCGCTCGCCGTCGCGGTAGGCGTCGCGCAGCCGGCCCTCGACCCGGAAGCCCAGGTTCTCGTAGAGCGCGCGGGCCCGCGGGTTGACGCTCAGGACGTCGAGGTCCACCCGGTGCAGGCCCAGCCCGTCGAACGCGAGGCCCAGCATGAGCTGGATCGCCTCGGTGCCGTAGCCGCGACCCCGCGACCCCGGTCGCATCACGAGGCGCAGGTTGGCCCGGCGCACCACAGCGTCGATGTCGTTCAGGACGATCTCTCCGAGGTATTCGTCGGAGCCGTTCGCTGTGATCGCGAGGTCGATGCGATCGTCGAGCTCGGCCACGGTCGCGCACCAGGCGTCGATCTGGGCCCGGGTGAACGTCGTGCTCGTGCCCGTGAGCCGGGACCCCTCGGGGTCCTGCACCATCTCCCACACCGCGTCGGCGTCCTCGGCGCGGATCGGCCGCAGCTTGATCATCTCGCCCTCGAGGCTGGGCTTCCTCATCGCACTTCCTCCCGGTCGTCGGTACGAGCCTACGACCCGGTCGTGACGGCGAGGTTTCGCCACGGGGCTAGCGTGGTCTGGTGACGACGATCCACTGGTTCCGGCGTGATCTGCGGCTCGCCGACAACCCGGCGCTGCTCGCGGCCGGCGCCGGTGGCACCGACGTCGTCGGCGTCTTCGTGCTCGACGACCGCCTCTGGGCAGGGGCCGGCGACCCGCGGCGCGCCTACCTGCTGCACAGCCTCGCCGCCCTCGCGGCGACCACCGACGGGCACCTGCTCGTGCTGCACGGCGACCCCGCGGACGTGCTGCCCCGCCTCGCGCGCGACGTCGCCGCGACCGCCGTGCACGCAGCGGCGTCGTACGAGCCGTACGGCGTGGGACGCGACGACCGCGTCGAGTCCGCCCTGGCCGCCGCCGGGGTCCCGCTGGTGCGCACCGGCTCGCCGTACGCCGTCGCCCCGGGGCGGCTGCGCACGCGTACCGGCACCCCGTTCCAGGTGTTCACCCCGTTCCGCACCGCCTGGCTCGCGCACGGCTGGCGCTCCCCGGCAGGGGACGCGGCGCACACCCGCTGGGTGGACCTCGGTGGCACGTCACCGCTGCCGCCTGCCCCCGACCTGGGGGCCCTGGCGCTGCCCGACGCCGGGGAGGACGCCGCGCTCAGGCGCTGGTCAGGCGTGCTCGAGGACGTCGTGCCGCGGTACGCCGGCGAGCGCGACCGCCCGGACCACGAGGGCACGTCGCGGCTGTCGATCGCACTGAAGTGGGGCGAGCTGCACCCCCGCACGCTGCTCGGCGACCTCGCCCGCCTCACGAGCCGCGACCCGCAGGCCCAGGACGGGGCCGCGACGTTCCGCAGCCAGCTCGCCTGGCGCGAGTTCCACGCCGACGTGCTCGCCCACCACCCCGAGGCGCAGCACGTGTCGCTGCGCGCGGCCGCCCCCGACGACTCCTGGCTCACGGCCGAGGACGAGGCCGGCGCTCTCGCGGTGTGGGCGCAGGGCCGCACCGGCTACCCGTTCGTCGACGCGGGCATGCGCCAGCTGCGCGCCGAGGGGTGGATGCACGGACGGCTGCGCATGGTCGTCGCATCGTTCCTGGTCAAGGACCTGCACGTGCGCTGGCAGGCGGGGGCCGCGTACTTCATGCGGTGGCTTCTCGACGGTGACGTGAGCCAGAACCAGCTCAACTGGCAGTGGGTCGCGGGCACCGGGCGCGACGCGTCGCCCTGGTTCCGGGTCTTCAACCCCGTCGGTCAGGGCCGACGGTTCGACCCGGACGGGACCTACGTGCGCCGCTGGGTCCCCGAGCTGCGGGGCGTCCCCGGCGCCGCAGTGCACGAGCCGTGGACGCTGCCCGCGTCGGCCGCACCCGACTACCCGCCGCGGGTCGTGGACCACGCGGTCGAGCGCGAGGTCGCTCTCGCGGCGCACGCCCGGCGCCGCGAGGAGGCACAGTGACGGGGCACCGCGCACCGGCCCCGTGACGCACCAGCGGGGCGCGGCCGACGTGCAGCCGCGCCCCGCTCGTGGTGCCTGAGGTCAGCCCGTGACGCGCTCGAGCACGAGCTCGCGCACCCGGCCCGCGTCGGCCTGGCCGCGCGTCGCCTTCATGACCGCACCGATGATCGCGCCGATGGGACCGAGGTTCCCCGAACGGATCTTCTCGGCGATGTCGGGCTGCGCCGCGAGGGCCTCGTCGATCGCCGCGAGCAGCGGACCGTCGTCGGAGACGACCTCGAGACCACGCGCGACCACCACCTGCTCGGGGTCGCCCTCGCCCGCGAGCACACCCTCGAGCACCTGGCGTGCCAGCTTGTCGTTGATCCGGCCCGAGTCGACGAGCGCCTGCAGCTGACCGATCTGCGCGGGGGTGATGGGCAGGTCGCCCAGCTCCACCTCCTGCGTCTTCGCGGTGCGGGCGAGCTCGCCCATCCACCACTTGCGCGCGGCAGCCGGGGACGCGCCCGCGGCCACCGTCGCCTCGATCAGCTCGATGGCGCCCGCGTTGACCACGTCACGCATCTCCGCGTCCGCGAAGCCCCAGACGCCCTGCAGCCGGCGCCGACGGGCGGCGGGCAGCTCGGGCAGCGTCGCGCGGATCTCCTCGACCCACTCGCGGCTCGGGTTGACCGGCACCAGGTCGGGCTCGGGGAAGTAGCGGTAGTCCTCGGCGTCGGACTTCACCCGGCCTGCCGTGGTGATGCCGGTGTCCTCGTGCCAGTGGCGCGTCTCCTGGATCACGGTCGCGCCCGCGTCGAGCACAGCGGCCTGCCGCGACACCTCGTAGCGCACGGCCCGCTCGACCGAGCGGAACGAGTTGACGTTCTTGGTCTCGGTGCGCGTGCCGAGCGGCGACTCGGGCGTCGCCCGGAGCGAGAGGTTGACGTCGGCCCGGACGTTGCCCCGCTCCATGCGCGCCTCGGAGACCCCCAGGGCCCGGAAGATGTCCCGCAGCGTCTGGACGTACGCCCGCGCCACCTCGGGCGCCCGCGCTCCCGCACCCTCGATCGGGCGCGTGACGATCTCGACGAGCGGGATGCCCGCACGGTTGTAGTCGACGAGCGAGTACTCGGCGCCCTGGATGCGGCCCGTCGAGCCGCCGACGTGGGTGTTCTTGCCCGCGTCCTCCTCCATGTGCGCGCGTTCGATCTCGACGCGGAAGATCTCCCCGTCGTCGAGCTCGACGTCGAGGTAGCCGTCGAACGCGATCGGCTCGTCGTACTGCGACGTCTGGAAGTTCTTCGGGACGTCCGGGTAGAAGTAGTTCTTGCGCGCGAAGCGGCACGACTCGGCGATCTGGCAGTTGAGCGCCAGACCGATGCGGATCGCGTACTCCACTGCCGTGCCGTTGACGACGGGCAGCGCGCCGGGCAGACCCAGCGACACCGGCGACACGGACGTGTTGGGCTCCTCGCCGAACACGGCCGGGGCCGGGCAGAACATCTTGGTGGCCGTGCCGAGCTCGACGTGCACCTCGATGCCGATGACCGGGTCGAACCGTGCCACGGCCTCGTCGTAGTCGACCAGGTCGACGGTCTGCGTGCTCACTTGCCCACCTCCAGCTCGGGCGCGCGGTCCAGGAGCGGACCGCCCCACTGTGCCTCGAGCAGCGCCTCGAGCGCCGCACCCACGCGATACAGCCGGTCGTCCGCCTTCACGGGCGCCAGCACCTGGAAGCCGACGGGCAGGCCGTCGTCCGACAGGCCGTTCGGGAGCGAGAGCCCCGGGACGCCCGCGAGGTTCGCGGGGATCGTCGCGATGTCGTTGAGGTACATCGCCAGCGGGTCGTCGAGCTTCTCGCCCAGCTTGAACGCCGTGGTCGGGGCGGTGGGCGAGACCAGCACGTCGACCTGCTCGAACGCGGCCGTGAAGTCGCGCTGGATGAGCGTGCGGACCTTCTGCGCCGAGCCGTAGTAGGCGTCGTAGTAGCCGGCCGACAGCGCGTAGGTGCCCAGGATGATGCGGCGCTTGACCTCGTCGCCGAAGCCCGCGCCACGCGTCGCGCCCATGACGCGCTCGGCCGTGACCGGTCCGTCGGTGGGCTCGACCCGCAGGCCGAAGCGCATGCCGTCGAACTTGGCCAGGTTGCTCGAGGCCTCGCTCGGCATGATCAGGTAGTAGGCGCCCAGCGCGTACGTGAAGTGCGGGCACGAGACCTCGACGATCTCGGCACCGGCACCGCGCAGCAGCTCGAGGGACTCCGCGAACCGGGCGCTGACGCCCGCCTGGTAGCCCTCGCCGGTCAACTCGGTCACCACGCCGACGCGCAGGCCCGTGAGGTCGCCCGAGCGCCCCTGGCGGGCGGCGGCGACCAGACCCGGCAGCGGCTCGTCGATGGACGTCGAGTCGCGCGGGTCGTGACCGCCGATGAGCTCGTGCAGCAGCGCCGAGTCGAGCACGGTGCGGGTCACGGGGCCGGCCTGGTCCAGCGAGGATGCCATCGCGATGAGGCCGTAGCGCGAGACGCCGCCGTAGGTCGGCTTGACGCCGACGGTGCCGGTCACGGCCGCGGGCTGACGGATCGAGCCGCCCGTGTCCGTGCCGATCGCGAGCGGTGCCTCGTACGCGGCGACAGCGGCCGCCGAGCCGCCACCCGAACCACCCGGGATCCGGTCCAGGTCCCACGGGTTGTGCGTGTTGCCGTACGCGGAGTGCTCGGTGCTCGAGCCCATCGCGAACTCGTCCATGTTGGTCTTGCCGAGGATCGGCAGCCCCGCGGCCTTGATCCGGGACACGAGCGTCGCGTCGTACGGCGGCACCCAGCCCTCGAGGATCTTCGAGCCGGCCGTGGTCGGCAGGCCCTTCGTCACGACGACGTCCTTGACGGCGATCGGCACGCCCGCGAGCACGTGCAGCTGCTCGCCCGCGGCGCGGCGCGCGTCGACGTCGCGCGCGGTGGCCAGCGCCCCCTCGGCGTCCACGTGCAGGAACGCGTGCACGGCAGGCTCGACGTCGGCGATGCGGTCCAGGTGCGCCTGGGTGGCCTCGACGCTCGAGACGTCGCCGGCGGCGAGCCGGTCGGCGAGGTCGGCGGCGGACAGCCGGGTCAGGTCGGTCATCAGTCCTCCTCCAGGATCTGCGGGACGAGGAACTTGCCGTCCTGGGCTGCGGGCGCGCCGGCGAGGGCGTCCGCGACAGGCAGCGGAGGCTCCGGGACGTCCGCCCGGAAGACGTTCGTCAGGGGCAGCGGGTGGCTCGTGGCAGGCACGTCGGGCGTGGCGACCTCGCTCACCCGGGCGACCGACTCGACGATCACGCCGAGCTCGCCGGCGAGCCGGTCGATCTCGGTGGGCGTCAGGTCGATCCGGGCCAGGGCTGCCACGCGCGCGACCTCGTCGCGGGAGAGGGTGGACATGCCCCGAAGTCTAGGCGTTCGACCGCCGGACCTGTGACGCCGGACCTGTGACGGGGTGACGCTCAACGCACCCGGTCGACCGCCGCAGCGACGAGGGCCAGCAGCGCGTCGGCGTACACGTCGGGCACCGTGGGCGCCCGGAACGACTGCTCGGGCCGCCCGGGCAGCTCGACCACCACCTGGTAGTCGTCGATGCCCCGCGACAGGCTGCGGAACGTGCGCCCCAGCATCTCGCGCAGCTGCTCCTCCCCCGGCAGCCACAGGGCGTCCTCCTGCGACACCGAGTCGAGCGCCCACTCGGTGGTCCCGTTGAAGCCGAGGACCGTGCCCGTGGGGTACTCGTGGGCCTCGATCATCATGTCCGAGATCGTGAAGACGTCCCCTGCCAGGCCCGGCTTGAGGATCGTGAACCGGTCACCCGCGCGCGGGTGCCACCGCAGACCCGCGGCCTGGAGCCTGCGCGCGCGATCGACCGAGACCATGCGTCTCAGTATCGGCCCGGGGCCCGCACGAGGCACCTCGGGCTCGGCTGGTGCCCCGGTACCCGGCGTCGGCGGGAGGTCGGTCCTGCTCAGCGCTGCAGGTAGCCGTACCTGTCGGCCACCTGGAAACCGAGGCCCGCGTACAGCGCCGCGGCACCCGTGTTCTGCACCTCGACCTGCAGGAAAGCCCGCGCGGCGCCCCGTTCGCGCGCAGCCTCGAGGGCAGCGCGCGTCAGGGTCCGGCCGAGCCCGCGGCGCCGGGCACGCGGCTCGACCATGAGGCACGACAGACCGACCCAGTCCCCCGCGAACGCGGCCCGCACCACGCCGACGACGCCGTGCGCGTCGCGGGCCGTGACGTACGCACCGGCGGCACCCTCGACGATCGCGCGGGCGAGCGCCCTGTCGACCGTCCCGCCCGCCTTGACCCCGAGCCAGCACGTGAGCCAGTCGTCCGTCGGTGCGGCCGTGACCTCGAGCGCCACGGCGTCGGTGGCAGCCACGGCGTCGGAGCCCGGCACGGTGTCGGCGCCCGGCACGGTGTCGGCGCCCGGCACGGCCAGCTCGCGGACCAGCACGTCGGTCACCGCGACCCGCGTGTAGCCCCGGTCCACGAGCAACGCATCGAGCCCCCCGGGCCGGCTCTCCCGGCCGACCCGCACGACGGCGGGGAGCCGGGCGACCGCGTACCGGGACTCGACCTCTGTCAGGGTCGCGAGCACGTCGACCGGATCGGCGAGGGGGAGTGCGCAGTTCGCACGGCGGGTGAACCCGCCCGAGAGACCGAGCCGCCACCCGTCGACGTGCTGCACCTCGAGCGGCGGCCACGTCGCGACCTCGACCTCGAGCCCCGGTGCGAGGACGAGCGCGTCGCCCGTCCCTCGCGTCACTCCGCGTCCTCGGTCTCGTCCGCGGTCGCGTCGCCCGACGGCTCGGCGAACGCCTGGGCGCCCTCGGCGAGGAGCCGCACGAACTGCGCCTCGTCCAGGATCTGCAGGCCGAGCTCGCGGGCCTTGGTCTCCTTGGTCCCCGCGTTCTCCCCCACGACCACGAAGTCGGTCTTCTTCGACACGCTGCCCGAGGCCTTGCCGCCGCGGGTCAGGATCGCCTCCTTCGCGCCGTCCCGGCTGAAGCCCTCGAGCCCACCGGTGACGACGACGGTGAGGCCCTCGAGCGTGCGTGGCGCGGACTCGTCCCGCACGTCGGCCATGGCGACACCGGCTGCCCGCCAGCGGTCGACGATCTCGTTGTGCCAGTCGGCGCCGTCACCGTGGAACCACTCGCGCACCGCGGCCGCGATGGTGGGGCCGACGCCGTCGACCGCGGCGAGCGCCTCGGCGTCGGCGTCCCGGATCGCCTCGAGCGAGCCGAACGCCGTCGCGAGCGCGCGGGCCGCGGTGGGTCCCACGTGCCGGATCGACAGGGCCACGACCACCCGCCACAGCGGCTGCGACTTGGCCAGCTCGAGCTGGTCGAACAGCTTCTCGGTCGTCGCGGTCGGCACCGACGGCTTCTTCGCGGTGGGTCGGGTGTAGAAGAACAGCACCTGCTCCCAGACCCCCGTGGCGACGCCCTTGGACTTCTTCTCGCGCCACACGCGCACGTCGGCCAGGTCCTCGGCCCGCAGGTCGAACAGCCCGGCCTCGGTGCTCAGCACCGGGGTCTGCAGCGCTGCGTCCGCGTCGGCGGGCCGGTTCAGCTCGGGGTCCACGAGCGCGATCGCGGCCTCCCAGCCGAGCGCCTCGATGTCGAACGCGCCACGCGAGGCGAGCCCGAACACGCGCTCGCGCAGCTGCGACGGGCAGGACCGCGCGTTGGGGCACCGGATGTCGATGTCGCCCTCCTTCGCGGGGGCGAGCGCGGTGCCGCACGAGGGGCACTCGGTCGGCATGACGAACGGGCGCTCGGTGCCGTCGCGCAGCTCGACGACGGGCCCGACGATCTCGGGGATCACGTCGCCCGCCTTGCGCAGCACGACGGTGTCGCCGATGAGCACGCCCTTGCGGGCCACCTCGCTCGCGTTGTGCAGCGTGGCCATCTCGACGGTCGAACCCGAGACCAGCACCGGCTTCATCACGCCGAACGGCGTCACCCGGCCCGTGCGTCCGACGTTGACGCGGATGTCGAGGAGCGTCGTGTTGACCTCCTCGGGCGGGTACTTGTACGCGATCGCCCAGCGCGGGGCGCGGCTCGTGGACCCGAGCCGACGCTGCAGCGCGATCTCGTCGACCTTGATGACGATCCCGTCGATCTCGTGCTCGACGTCGTGGCGGTGCTCGCCGTAGTGGTCGATCATCTGCTGCACCTCGGGCAGACCGGTCGCGACGCGGGTGTGCGACGAGACGGGCACCCCCCAGCCCTCGAGCAGCTCGTACACCTGCGACTGCCGTTCCAGGCCGGTGCCGCCCGAGCCGTCACCCCAGCGCAGGGCGCCGATCCCGTGCGCGTACATGCGCAGGGGCCGGGACGCCGTCACGCGCGGGTCCTTCTGGCGCAGCGAGCCGGCGGCTGCGTTGCGCGGGTTGGCGAAGGGCGCCTTGCCTGCCTCCACCTGGGCCACGTTGAGCTCCGTGAACGCCTCCACGGGCAGGAAGACCTCGCCGCGGACCTCGATCAGCTCCGGGTGGGTCGCCGGATCGCCCGCGAGCACCTGCGGGATCGTGGGGATGGTCCGCACGTTCAGGGTGACGTCCTCGCCGGTGCGGCCGTCGCCGCGCGTGGCGGCGCGCACGAGGCGGCCCCGTTCGTACAGCAGCGCGATGGCGAGGCCGTCGATCTTGAGCTCGGTCAGGTAGTGCAGCCCACCCGGGTTCGCGCCCACGTCCCGGGCCACGCGCTCGGCCCAGGCGGCGACGTCCTCGGCCGAGAACGCGTTGTCGAGCGAGAGCATGCGCTCGACGTGGTCGACGGCGGTGAACTCGGTCGAGAACGTCCCCCCGACCACCTGCGTGGGCGAGTCGGGGGTGCGCAGCACCGGGAACGCCTCCTCGAGCGCTTCGAGGCGGCGCATCGTCACGTCGTACTCGGCATCGCTCGCGAGAGGGGCGTCGCGCACGTAGTACGCGAACTGCAGGTCGCGCACGCTCTCGGCGAGGTCGGTCCACAGGTGACGCGCGCCCACCTCGTCGAGGTCGGCGGGCAACGAGGTCTCACCCGGTGCGACGCTCGGTGCGGTGACGGGGTCAGGTGCGGTGCTCACCGGCACATCATCCCGTGTCCCGCCCACAGACGCCGCCCGTCACCCGCCGCGCCGCCCCACCGCGTGGGCGGTCAGCCCACCGCGATCCGGTGCGGTCAGCCCACCGCGATCCGGTGCGGTCAGCCCACCTGCACCGGTGCCACGCGCCGCCGCCGGGTCAGGACGCCCACGGCGGCTGTCGTGCCCGCGCCCAGCACGACGGCGGTGAGCCCTGCGGCGAACGCCGGGGGCGACATCTGCCCGACGACGACCTCGGCGCCGTCCAGGTCCCAGGTGCACACGGCGCGCGGCGGGAAGACGGTGAAGTGCACGCTCGCCTGCTCGGCGTCGTACGCCACGAGGCACGGCTCGTCGCTCGTCGCCGCCGAGCCGAGCGTCGTGACACCGACGCCCAGCAGGCCCACGACCAGCATCCCGAGCCCGACCAGGGCCACCCCCGAGCCGGCCAGCAGCGCGAGCAGCTGCCCCCGGGTCCGTCCCACCGTGCGTGCCATGGCGATCAGCCTTCCGCTCGTTCGGCGACCAGCTCGGCCGCCCGCACGGCCGCGGCGAGCGCCGCCCGTGCCTGGTCAGGTGTCACCGACGCGTCGGGCGCGGGCGGCAGGAGGGTCGTGCGGGCCAGGCCCTCGGCGGGCAGCCCGACCCGGCGCCACGGCACCGTGAGCGCGTCGGCCTGGGCCCGCAGATCGGGGCCCGCGCACTGCGAGGACGTCAGCGGCGGGAGCTCGGCCCACAGCGACGTGCCCTGCTCCACGGCCTCGGCGACGTGCTCCCACGCCCGCTCGTCGAGCCCGGTGAGCGCGAGAACGATGCCGTCCGCGCCCGAGCCCACCACGGGGCGCAGCGTGGTCCAGGTCGTCCCGCCGTGCACCACGACCTGCGTGGCACCGGGACGTGCGCCGCGCACCACGACACCGAGCAGCTCGGTCGCGACGGGCGCGGGGACGGGCCGCAGCGCGCTGTAGCCCGAGAAGCTGGGCAGCACCCCGGCGACGACCTGCGCGAGCAGCGGCTCGTGCAGCAGCACGACGGGTTCGGCGCCGGGCACGAGGCGACGCACGTCGGCCAGGTGCTCGGCGATCCCCGCGGCGAGCGACCAGGCGAGCTCGTCGAGCGCCCCCCGGTCGGAGACGACCCGGTCGCCGCGCGCCAGGTAGAGCCGCGCGGCGAGCGTGAGCGGCCCGGTCACGGGCAGCACGAGCGGTCCGGTGAACCCGTGGGCCGCGACCGCGAGCGCGTCGAGGTCCTCACGGCGCAGCGCCTGCGCGCGGGCGAGGTCGCCACCCGGCCGGTCCGCGAGCTTCCAGCCGTGCGGGCCGAGCTCGGTGGGCAGGTCGGCGAGCAGGACGGCAGCGGTGCCCGTCGGGCCGCCCCAGGGCCCGCGCGCGGGCAGCCGCACCGCGAAGGGCAGCCCCGAGACGCCCGCGGGGGTGTCGGCGAGGTCGCCGACCACGACCGTCTGCGCCTCGAGCACGTCGTCCCCGGGCCAGGGGCCCGCACCCGTGACGCCGGTCATGCGGGCACCGTCGGCGTCGTGGCACGCACCGTGGCCTGGCCGAGCACGCGCGTCCCGTCGTACAGCACGAGCGACTGGCCGGGGGCGACGCCGTGCAGCGCTGGCGCCGCCGCGTCGAGCCGGACGTCGACCTCGTCGCCCACCGCGCGGGCCAGCGCCGGGACGTCCTCGCCGTGCGCACGCACCTGCACCGTGCACGCGAACCACGCGTCGTCGGTCGGCCGGGCGAACCACACCGCCGCGTCGCCGTGGATCCCGCCGACCTGCAGGGCCTCGGCCGGGCCCACGACCACTGTGTTGCTCACGGGTTCGATCGAGAGGACGTAGCGCGGCCTGCCGTCGGGCGCGGGCCGACCCAGGGCCAGGCCCTTGCGCTGCCCGACGGTGTACGCGTACGCCCCCTCGTGCGCACCCACGACCGCACCCGTGGTGTCGACCACGTCGCCCGGGCGCGCACCGAGCCGCTCGCGCAGGAACCCTTGGGTGTCGCCGTCGGCCACGAAGCAGATGTCGTACGAGTCGGGCTTGGCGGAGACGGACAGCCCGCGGGCCGCCGCCTCGGCGCGCACGTCGTCCTTGGACATGACGTCCCCGAGCGGGAACATCGACCGGGCGAGGCGCTCAGGGCCCATCACGGCGAGCACGTACGACTGGTCCTTGGCGGCCTCGCGCGCCCGGTGCAGCTCGGGGGCCGCCGCGTCGCCCGCCGGGTGCTCGATGCGGGCGTAGTGCCCGGTGCACACCGCGTCGAAGCCGAGCGCGAGAGCCTTGTCGAGCAGCGCCTCGAACTTGATGTGCTCGTTGCAGCGCACGCACGGGTTGGGGGTGCGCCCGGCCGCGTACTCGGCGAGGAAGTCCGCGACCACGGTGTCCTCGAAGCGCTCCGAGAGGTCCCACACGTAGTACGGGATGCCCAGCACGTCCGCGGCTCGGCGCGCGTCGCCCGCGTCCTCGATCGAGCAGCAGCCCCGGGAACCGGTGCGCAGCTGCGCCCGGGAGCGCGACAGGGCCATGTGCACGCCCACCACGTCGTGCCCCGCGTCGATGGCCCGGGCGGCGGCGACCGCCGAGTCCACCCCGCCCGACAGCGCGGCCAGAACCCGCATCAGCGGTCCCCGCTCGTGACACGCGGACGCCCCGAGAGCCCCGCGGCGCGGGCACGCTCGACCGCGCCGGGCAGCACCCGCTCGAGGGCCTCGACGTCCGCGCGGGTCGAGGTGTGCCCGAGCGTGAAGCGCAGCGCGCCGCGCGCGTCGTCCTCCCCCGTACCCATCGCGAGCAGCACGTGGCTGGGCTGCGGCACGCCGGCCTGGCACGCCGATCCGGTCGAGACCTGCACGCCGGCCGAGTCGAGCAGGTACAGCAGCGAGTCGCCCTCGCAGCCCGGGAAGGTGAAGTGCGCGTTGGCGGGCAGCCGCAGCGCGGGATCGGCGGGGCCCCGCAGCACGGCCTCGGGGGCGGCGCGGCGCACGGCGGCGACGAGCTCGTCGCGCAGCGCTCCGATGCGGGCCGCGGAGCTGGGCAGCGCGGCGACGGCCGCCTCGACCGCCACCGCGAACGCGGCGGTCGCCGGGGTGTCGAGCGTGCCCGAGCGCACGCCGCGCTCCTGCCCGCCGCCGTGCAGCACGGGCGTGAGGTCCAGCCCCCGGCGGGCGAGCAGGGCGCCCACACCGACCGGGCCGCCCACCTTGTGACCGCTCACGGTCAGGGCGTCGAGGCCCGACGCGGCGAAGTCGACGGGCAGCTGCCCCACGGCCTGCACGGCGTCGGAGTGCACGGGGACGCCGTAGCGGTGCGCGAGCGCGACGACCTCGCGCACGGGCTGCACCGCGCCCACCTCGTTGTTGGCCCACATGACCGACACGAGCGCGGCGGCGTCACCGTGCTCCTCGAGCTCGGCGGCGAGCGCGTCGAGGCGCAGCACGCCGTCCGCGTCGACGGGCAGCAGCACGATCTCGGCCCCCGCGTGCTCGGCCATCCAGAACGCCGGGTCGAGCACCGCGTGGTGCTCGACGGCGGAGACCAGCAGGCGCCGACGCGCGGGGTCCTGCGCGCGGCGCGACCAGAACATGCCCTTGACGGCCAGGTTGTCGGCCTCGGTGCCCCCACCGGTCAGGACCACCTCGCTCGGTCGTGCGCCCAGCGCTGCGGCGAGCCGCTCGCGGGACTCCTCGACCGTGCGTCGTGCGGCCCGGCCTGCGGTGTGCAGGGACGAGGGGTTGCCGGTGCGGACCAGGTGCTCGGTGAAGGCCTGGACGGACTCGGGGAGCATCGGCGTGGTCGCCGCATGGTCCAGATAGACACTCACGGGCGCCATCCTACGAACCGCACTGGCAGGATGAGTCCGTGAGTGCCGACGACGTCATGGGATCCCCGCTCGCGTTCAGCGGGCAGCGCCTCGACTGGCGCGACCTTCCGCGCGCCGTCCGGACCCGGATCGCGACCCTGGCGGGGGCCCAGGTGACGGCGGAGATCAGCGCGACCACCGGGTTCAGCCCGGGGTTCGCCGCGGTCCTCGAGCTGTCCGACGGGCGCGGCGTGTTCGTCAAGGCCGTCTCCGCCGAGCAGAACCCGGCGTCCCCCGTGCTCGCCCGCCAGGAGATCGTGGTCGGCGCGGCGCTGCCCCCGCAGGTCCCCGCACCCCGGCTGCTGTGGTCGGACGACGACGGCGAGTGGGTCCTGCTCGGCTTCGAGGTCGCGCACGGCCGAGCACCCGAGACGCCGTGGCGCCCCGCCGACCTGGCGCTGGTCCTCGACGCGCTCTCGGTCGTGGCCGACGCCGCGCCGCTGCCCGGGCACCGGCTGCCCCGCACCGACGAGGCCCTCGCGCAGGACTTCACCGGCTGGCGCGCGCTGCGGCGCTGGCCCGACGCCGAACGCGCCGCAGCGGCCGAGCGCTCGGGCGAGCTCGGCGCCTGGGCCCTGACGCACCTCGACGCGCTCGTGCGCTGGGAGCAGGACGCCATGCACGTGTGCGCGGGCGACGCGCTCGTGCACGGTGATCTCAGGGCCGACAACATCGTGATCGACCACGAGCACGCGAAGGTCGCCATCGTCGACTGGCCGCACGCCAGCATCGGGGCGCCGTGGCTCGACCTCGCGTTCCTGCTGCCGAGCGTCTCGATGCAGGGCGGCGGCGACCCGCAGCGGCACTTCTGGGCGCACCCGTTGTCGGACGGGGTGCCGAGCGCCTCGCTGCGGGCCGCGCTCGCCGGGCTGGCGGGCTACTTCGCGTTCGGGTCGCTCCAGCCTGCGCCGATCGGCATCCCCAACCTGCGTCGCTTCCAGCGGGCGCAGGCCGAGGCCGCGCTGCGCTGGCTGCGCGAGCTCGCCTGAGCGGGCCGCCCGACGTCAGCCGGCCTGGGCGGCCTTGAGCCGGCGCAGCTCGGCGATGGTCTGCGGAAGCACCGTGAACAGGTCGCCCACGACCCCGTAGTCGGCGATCTCGAAGATCGGTGACTCCGGGTCGGAGTTGACGGCGACGATCGTGCCCGAGGCCTGCATGCCGCCGCGGTGGTGGACCGCACCCGAGACGCCCGCGCCGATGTACAGCTTCGGGGAGACCGTCACGCCGGTCTGGCCGATCTGCGCGTCGTGCCCGATCCAGCCCTCGTCGGTCGCCACCCGGGTCGCGCCGACCGCGCCGCCGAGCACGTCGGCGAGCTCCTCGAGCAGCGAGAAGTCGCCCTCCGTGCCGCGTCCGCCCACGACGACCACCTGGGCCTCGCCCAGCGCCGGCCGGTCGGAGGCGGCCCGCTCGGTCCGCTCGACCACGGTCGCCCGGCGCACGTCGGACCGCACCGCCACCGGCTGCGGGACGACCGCCGGCGTGGTCGGGACGGCCGCCGGCTCGACCGCGACCGAGTTGGCCTTGAACGCGACGACCGCCAGCGGCGTGCGCACCGCGCAACGCGTGGTCCAGGTGCCCGCGAGGACGCTCTTGTCGGCCACGACCCGGCCGTCCGCGACCTCGGCGCCCGAGGCGTCGACCACGACGCCCGCGCCGGTGAGCACACCGAGCCGCGCCGCGACCTCCTTGTTCTCGAACGACGAGGTGAGCAGCAGCGCCGACGCGCCGAGCCCGGTCGCGAGCGTCGCGAGCCCCTCGGCGACCACGGGGGTCAGCCGCGTGTCGGCTCCGCTCAGGTCGAGCACGTCGAGCACGTCGACGCCCTGGGCGCCGAGCTGGTCGAGCACGCCGGCGCCGGGCGCGTCGGCACCGACCCACACGCCGTGCACCGAACCCAGGGCGCGGGCCGCCGTGAGGAGCTCGAGCACGGGCGCACGCAGCGCGTCGTCGTCGGCGGAGCGGTCGAGCAGCACCAGCACGGGGCCGGGCAGGTGGTTCGTCATCGTCTCAGGTCCTTCGGTCGCGGCGCGGGGCGCTCAGGCGAGCTTGTTCTCGACGAGGTAGGCCGCGAGCCGCAGCCCCGCCTCGCCGTCGTCGGTCACGAGCACCCGGTCCTCACGGGCCGGTCGCGGCGCAGCCTCGACGACCTCGGTCCGGGCACCCACGGCTCCGACGCTCGCGGCGTCGAGGCCCAGGTCGGCGAGCGTGAGCACGTCGACGGGCTTCTTGCGGGCGGCCATGATGCCCTTGAAGTTCGGGTAGCGCGGCTCGTTGGCCTGGTCGGTGACCGACACGAGCGCGGGCAGCGCCGCCTCGAGCACCTCGGTCGCCTGGTCGAGCTCGCGCCGCACCCGGACGGTGCCGTCGGTCACCGTGACCTCGGCCGCGAGCGCGAGCTGGGGCACGTCGAGCTCGGCGGCCAGCGCGGCGGGCAGCAGCGACGTGAGCCCGTCGAGCCCGGCCATGCCGGTGACGACGAGGTCCACGGGCTCCTGCGCGCCCACGTGGCGCACCGCGGCCGCGAGCACAGCGGCGGTCCCGAACACGTCCGACCCCGCGATCGCGTCGTCGAGGACGTGCACGGCCTGGTCGGCGCCCATCTGCAGCGCGCGACGCACCGCGTCGACCGCGTCGTCCGGCCCCACGGTCACCGCCACGACCTCGCCGCCGTGCTCCTCGACGAGCGCGAGGGCGGCCTCGACCGCGTTCTCGTCGAGCTCGTTGAGGGTGCCGTCGCCCCCGTCGCGCACCATGCGCCCGTCCGCCCCCAGGGCGCGCTCCGACTGGATGTCCGGTACGTGCTTGACGCACACCACGATTCTCACCCGCGGAACGTTACCCGCAGCGGCGCGCAGACCCCACCCCGCGTCCGCCGCGGACACCGGCATCGCCACGGGCCGCGGACAGGACAGAATGGCAGGGTGAACGCGGACCCCGACGTGCAGCTGCAGGTGACGCCGCTCGGCGCGCACGTGGACGACACCGGGACGCAGTTCGCCGTGCTGGCCTCGCACGCGAGCGCTGTGGACCTGTGCCTCCTCGACCCCGGGCCGCCTGCCGCCGACGGCGGCCCGACGTGGGTCGAACGCCGCGTGCCGATGCACGGACCCGAGCTGGGGGTCTTCCGCACCCGGGTGCCCGGCGTGCGCCAGGGGCAGCACTACGGCTTCCGCGCGCACGGTGCGTGGGACCCGGCCGCGGGGCTGCGCTACAACCCGGCCAAGCTGCTGGTCGACCCGTACGCGCGCGGCATCGAGGGCGAGCTGCTGCTGCGCCCCGAGACGTACGGGCAGGTGGTCGACGACGCGCTCCAGGGCGACCCCTACGGCCCGGCCGACCCCCGCGACTCGGCCCGGTTCGTGCCGCACTCGGTGGTCGTCGACACCCGCCCCCGCGCGGACGTCCCCGACCCGGCCGCGAACCGTCCGCGCACGCCGTGGTCGGGCACCGTGATCTACGAGGCGCACGTGCGCGGGCTGACGCAGCGGCTCGAGGCCGTGCCCGAGCCGTTGCGCGGCACCTACGCGGGCCTCGCGCACCCGGCGACGATCGACCACCTGCGCTCGCTCGGCGTCACTGCCGTCGAGCTGCTGCCCGTGCACGCCTTCGCGTCCGAGCCGCACCTGGTCGCGCAGGGCATGACGAACTACTGGGGCTACAACACCCTCGGGTTCTTCTCCCCGCACCCCGGCTACGCGACCGCCACGGCCCGCGCGCAGGGACCGGCCGCGGTGCTCGCCGAGCTGAAGTCCGCTGTGCACGCGCTGCACGAGGCCGGACTCGAGGTGCTCCTGGACGTCGTGTACAACCACACGTGCGAGGGCGGGCTCACCGGGCAGCACGTGAGCTGGCGGGGGCTCGACGCGAGCGTCTACTACCTGCACGACGGCGGGTTCCCCGCGACCCTCGCGGACGTCACGGGCACCGGGAACTCGCTCGACTACCGGCGCACGTCCGTGGTGCTCATGGCGCTCGACTCGCTGCGCTACTGGGCCCAGGAGGTCGGCGTCGACGGGTTCCGCTTCGACCTGGCCGTGACGTTGGCCCGTGGCCCGTCGGGCTTCGACCCGCACCACCCGTTCCTGGTCGCGCTGACCACCGACCCGGCGCTGCGTGACCTCAAGCTCGTGGCCGAGCCGTGGGACGTCGGGCCGGGAGGCTGGCAGACGGGCCACTTCCCGCCGCCGACGGCGGAGTGGAACGACCGGTTCCGCAACGCGACGCGCTCGTTCTGGCTCGCCGACCCGGGGCGTGCCGCGCACGGGCTGCCCGGGCACCGGGTGCGCGACCTCGCGACCCGGCTGGCCGGATCGGTCGACCTGTTCGGCCACACCGACCCGCCGCTGATGCGCGGGCCGCTCGCCTCGATCAACTTCGTCACCGCGCACGACGGCTTCACGCTCGCGGACCTCGTCGCGTACGACCACAAGCACAACGCCGCGAACGGTGAGGACAACCGCGACGGCAGCGACGACAACCGCTCGTGGAACCACGGCGTCGAGGGCCCCCTCGGCGCCTCCTCGGTCGCCGCCGACATCGTGCCGCTGCGGCGGCGCTCGATCCGCAACGTGGCCGCGACGCTCGTGCTGGCGGCAGGCACCCCGATGATCACCGCGGGCGACGAGATGGGTCGCACGCAGCACGGCAACAACAACGCCTACTGCCACGACGACGAGACGACCTGGGTGCGCTGGGACCTGTCGCCGTGGCGCACCGACCTCCTCGCGACGTCCCGCTACCTGCTGCGTCTTCGTCGCGACCACCCGGCGCTGCGCCACGGCCGGTTCTTCACGGGCCAGCCGCTCGCGCCGGGCGGGCGCCCCGACCTCGCCTGGTACGACCACGACGGTGTGCACTTCGACCACGAGCGCTGGCACGACCCGGACGTCCGCACGTTCCAGATGGTGCGGTCGGTGCCGCTCGTCGACGGCGCACCGTGGGCGCCGGGCGATCAGCCCTCGGGCCCCGGCACCGTGCTCGGGGCCGACACCGTGATGCTGGTGGTGAACGGCGCGCTCGACCAGGCCGAGATCGTGCTGGCCGCGGACCGCCCCACCGAGTGGGAGCTCGCGTGGGACTCGACGTGGGAGCACCCGCGCGAGCTGCGCGCCGCGGCGATCAGCGCGGCCCTGCACACGCGCTCGGGCGGACGCACCGTGCTGGCGCCGCTGAGCATGCGGGTCTACGTCGGCCGCTGACCCCTGACCCGGGCGGCGGCGCGCCGCTACGCTGCGCGCATGACCGACAGCGCCGTCAGTCCCCTCCCCCCGACAGCACCACCGCGCACCACCGACGTGATCGTCGTGGGGTCCGGCCTCGCGGGCCTCGTCGCGACCGCCGAGCTCACCGCCGCGGGCAACCACGTGACCCTGGTCGACGCCGAGGGCCCGGCCTCGCTGGGCGGCCAGGCGTGGTGGTCGTTCGGTGGGCTGTTCCTCGTCGACTCGCCCGAGCAGCGCCGGCTCGGCATCAGGGACTCGGCCGACCTCGCGCTCGCCGACTGGCTCGGGTCGGCGGCGTTCGACGCCGCCGGGGCGCCGGGCGGCGGGGACGAGTGGTCGCGCGCGTGGGCCGAGGCCTTCGTCGACTTCGCCGCGGGCGAGATGCGTCCCTGGCTGCACCGGCAGGGCGTGCGCTGGTTCCCGCTCGTGCAGTGGGCCGAGCGCGGCGGGTACCTCGCGGACGGCCACGGCAACTCCGTGCCCCGCTTCCACGTCACGTGGGGCACCGGTCCGGGCATCCTCGAGCCGTTCGTCCGGGCGCTCCTCGACGCGCGCGCCGCGGGGCTCGTCGACGCCCGGTTCCGGCACCGCGTGACCGACCTCGTGGTGACCGACGGGCACGTCACGGGCGTGCGCGGCCAGCGGTTGGCCACCGACCGGGCCGGGCGGGCCGAGCCGAGCTCGCGCACCGTGGTCGGCGAGTTCGAGCTGTCCGCGAGCGCCGTGGTGCTCGCGACGGGAGGCATCGGCGCCGACCACGCGCTGGTGCGCGCCGCATGGCCCGCGGACGCCGGGCGGCTGCCCGAACGGATGCTCTCGGGCGTGCCCGACCACGTCGACGGCTCGGGCATCGCAGCGGCCCGCGACGCCGGGGCTGCCGTAGTGCACGAGGACCGCATGTGGCACTACCCCGAGGGTGTCGCGAACCACTCGCCCGTGTGGGGGCGGCACGGCATCCGCATCCTGCCCGGCCCGAGCTCGCTGTGGCTCGACGCGGACGGCCACCGCCTCCCCGTGCCGCTGTTCCCGGGCTTCGACTCCCTCGGGGCGCTCCAGCACATCACGCGCCGCGGCGACGACCACTCGTGGTTCGTGCTCGACAAGACCATCCTGGCCGCCGAGTTCGCGCTCTCGGGCTCTGAGCAGAACCCGGACCTCACGGGCAAGGACGTGCGCCTGCTGCTGCAGCGGGTGCTGCCGGGCGCGGTGGGCCCCGTCGAGGCGTTCGCGGAGCACTCCGAGGACTTCCTGTGGGCGGACACCCCGACCGGGCTCGCGGCGCGGATGAACGCGCTCACGGGCAGCGACCGCATCGACGCCGGGGCCCTCGAGCGCACCATCCGCGAGCGCGACAGCCAGGTGCGCACGGGACTCGGCAAGGACCTGCAGGTGACAGCGACCGCGATGGCCCGGCGGTACGCGGTCGACCGGCTCATCCGTGTCGCGAAGCCGCACGAGCTGCTCGACCCGGCGCACGGGCCGCTGCTCGCTGTGCGCCTGTCGGTGCTGACCCGCAAGACGCTCGGTGGCCTGCTGACCGACACCGACGGACGTGTGCTGCGACCGGACGGCGCCGCGCTGCCCGGGCTGTGGGCCGCGGGCGAGGCGGCGGGCTTCGGCGGCGGCGGGGTGCACGGGCACCGGGCCCTCGAGGGCACGTTCCTGGGCGGGTGCCTGTTCACGGGTCGCACGGTGGGTCGCGCGCTCGCGGACACCCTGCGCGGCTGACACCCGGCGCGGACCGCCCCCGACGACGACGCGGGGGGGGGCCGGGGGGGGGGGGGGGCGGGTCTGAAATTCGTGGTTTGGGGCTTTCCTGCTTTCACCCCC